>JASFOV010000060.1:0-13440 GCA_050116355.1 Anaerolineae bacterium | reverse complement strand
ATGACACAAACAGACATGAACCCTCGAATTCATGACGTGCGACGACATAAATTTGTGGTATAATGACGTGGTAGCAGCGGTACACGAGCAGATTCCGTAGCCGAATCACACTGCACACAGGGGATGAAGCATGGCTGCAGCACCAAAGGTCGCCGGTCCGCAATCCAACCAGCCCGTGGCGAGGCAAAACCAATGTCAAACGTAGCTACCCGACTGATTTCGATCATCCTCATGCTCCAGAGCCGCGGCACGCTCAAAGCCAGTGAACTTGCCGAAGAACTGGACGTCTCGGAACGCACCGTGCACCGCTACATGGGCATGCTGGATGAGATGGGGATTCCCATCTACTCCGAGCGTGGGCCCTATGGTGGCTTCTCCCTCGTCCGCGGCTACAAACTGCCGCCATTGGTCTTCACGCCTGAGGAGGCCACCGCCCTATACCTGGGATCGGAACTCGTGAAGGAGGTCTGGGGGGCATCGTACCATGACGCGGCCGTCGCCGCCACGGCCAAGCTGGACAATGTCCTGCCTGACGCCCTCCTCCAGGAAGTCAAACAGGTCCAGCGCGGCCTGCTGGTAACCGGCTGGATGCGGCGCGACTATGGGCCCTGGGCGCCGTTGTTGGACGTCCTACGCCGTTGCGTCGCGCGCCGGCGCCGGGTCCACCTGACCTACGAATCATTCCACAGGGAGGTGAGTGAGCGTACTGTCGACCCCTACGCTTTGGCGTTGCAGTGGGGCAACTGGTACCTCGCCGCCTTTTGCCACCTGCGCCAAGGCATGCGCACCTTTCGTGTTGATCGCATTCAGAGCGCGGAACCCACCCAGGCGACCTTCGAGCTTCCATCCGGCTTTGACGCGCGCGAGTATCTGCACCGCATGACTGAACAGCGGCCCGACACCTACTATCGCGTTGCGGTCCGTTTCGATCCCCAGGTCGCTCACATTGTCCGCGAGCGGCGGGAGGAATGGCAGAACCTGCGCGAGCACGATGACGGCTCGGTCACCCTGTCCTTCGATGCCTCCGAGCTGGCCTGGCCTTGCCGCTGGGTACTGACCTACCAGGAGAAGGCCCAGGTTTTGGGCCCGCCTGAACTGGCAGCCATGGTACAGGACGCGGCACGGGCGATTGCAGCCCGGTATGCGGACGACGATGCCTGAGCCCATGTCTCCAGGTGCAAAGCAAGGGCCTCTCACGCGGGCTTGCCGTTCCCCTGAGTGTATGGTATGATGCCTGCCGGAATCGAGACAGCCGAAGGATAGCGGAGCGACCTTGAAACGTATCAGTCCCAGCCTATGGATCCTGCTGATCTGTGTATTGGCCTTTTCCTCGACCGCAGCGGTGTCCTACTTTGCCTTTGAGCGGCTGCCGCACCTAGAGGACGAAGTCGCCTACCTGTTCCAAGCCAAGACACTGGCCATGGGTCGCCTGACTGTGGACTCGCCTACCCAGCCCGACGCCTTCTGGACCCCCTTTGTCCTGGACCATCAAGGCCAGCGCTTCGGCAAGTATCCGCCCGGCTGGCCGGCTGTACTGGCGCTGGGCGAACTGGCCAGCGGCGGGCAGGCTTCGTGGTTGGTCAACCCGATGCTGGCCGCGGCTGCCCTCTACCTGGTCTTTCGCCTCGGTCAATCGCTATACGACGACCGCACCGGTCTGCTGGCAGCCGCGTTGGGTCTGACCTCGCCTTTGTTCTGGGTGTTGGGAGGCTCGTTGCTGTCGCACATGGTCAGTCTAGTCTGGCTTCTGCTTTTCAGCTTGTGGTTCCTATGGACTGCCCAGGGCAAGAGCCGCTGGTACGCGGTGGGGGCTGGCCTGGCGCTGGGTTTGGTCTTTGTGACCCGATCACTGACCGCTGTGGCTTATGCCCTGCCCTTTGTCGTGTACAGCTTGGTCCAGATCGTGCAACGCCAGCAATCCTACTGGCCCAACTACCTGATCGTGGCCCTCGCCGGCGGGCTGGTGGCCGCCTTGCTGCCCGCCTACCAGTGGGCCGTCACTGGTGATCCATGGCTCAATCCCTACACCCTGTGGTGGCCCTACGACCGCATCGGCTTCGGTCCAGGGATCGGCGCTATGCCCGGTGGCCACTCACCCTTCTACGCCTGGGTCAACCTGAAACAGGACCTATCGCGGACAGCCACCGATCTCCTGGGCTGGCCTGCCCTGAGTTGGATCCCGCTGTTGCTGGGGTTGGCGCTCCGTCCGCGCCGGTGGCGTGATTGGGTGTTGGCGGCGCCCCTTGCCAGTTTGGTGATCGCCTATCTATTCTACTGGATCGGTTCGCCCTCCCGGCTGTGGGGCCCGCGCTATTACTTTGAGGGGTTTGCCGGCCTGTGGCTGTTGGCTGCGGTGGGTCTGATCAAGACCTGGAACTGGGCCGGTGGACAACAACGCTGGCTGCGGCCCGTTCTCGCCGGGGCGTTGCTGGTGATAGTGGCCACGAGTCTAGCGGCCAACATACCCAGCCGCATGGCCGAAGCCAAGGGCTTCTATGGCATCACCCGCGCACAGTTTGAGCCGGTTGAGGAGGCCAACATTCACAACGCGCTCGTCATTGTCTATGCCGATCGCTGGTTGGAATACGGCGCCCTATTGTCCGGAATGAGCCCCTCACTGGACGACGATGTGATCTATGCCCGCGGCGGCGGCAGTGAGGTCGATGCCGCAGTCATGGCTGCCTACCCCGAACGCACCGTCTACTATCTGTACCAGGGCGAACTATCGTCGACCCGGCCAGTCCCCTGAAACCTGGAGCTGGACAGCGGCGGTACCGTCACAGGCATGATCATTCGAAGGCGATGAATTATGTCAAATTCTATGGACTGGCTCTTGGCCCCAGACCTTGAGAACCCAGGCGTACGCTGGTTCACGCTCACTAGCCTGCTGGGCCATCCGGGCGACGATCCTGTCGCCATCGAGGCCCGCCAGCAAGTGATGGCCCACGGGCCCGTCCCGGCCATCTTGAACGCCCAGCAGACGGGCGGTTACTGGGAGAAACCGGGCCATGGCTACTCTCCCAAGTACCGGGGCACGGTCTGGTCCCTCATCTACCTGGCCCAACTGGGCGCCGATCCCGCAGACGCTCGGGTGCGCGCAGCCGGCGACTATGTGCTGGAGCACGCCCGGGCCAAGACCGGGGTATTCACCGCCACCGGAACGCCATCGGGACACATCGCTTGCCTGGCGGGTAATCTCAGCGCGGCGTTGCTGGATCTTGGCTTTGACCGAGACACACGCCTGCAGGAAGCGATCGAATGGATGGCCCGCTATACGACTGGTGAGGGGATCGCCGCCGACGGCGAACCCGATGCAGTACCACGCTACTACCGGTCCGGAACCTGCGGGCCTGGATTTCAATGCGCGGCCAACAACCGTCTGCCGTGTGCCTGGGGCGCCGTCAAGGTGCTGCGCGGCTTGGCCCGGGTTCCTTCCAAGGACCGGACGCCGAGTATGGAGGCTGCCCTGCAGGCAGCCGTTGAGTTTCTGTTCAGTGCGGATCCGGCCACAGCGGACTACCCGGCAGGATATAACGACAAGCCCAGCCGGAGCTGGTTCCGCTTCGGATTTCCTGTGTTCTATGTCACCGATGTGCTGCAGCTTGCCGAGGCGTTGACCGAGGCTGGCTATGGCCGCGATCCGCGCCTAGAGGCCACGTACGATCTGATCTTGAGCAAGCGCGACGCAGCCGGCCGGTGGCACATGACCTACTCCTACCAGGGCAAGACGTGGGCCGACGCCGAACAGCGCCACAAACCCAGCAAATGGGTAACGTTGCGCGCGCTGCGCGTGCTCAAGGGAGGCGGCATCCACGTATGAAAGGCGCTCATCGCCTGTCCTGGCTCCTGGACCCGGACAACCCCTCATCGCGCTACCTGACGTTGACAGGCCTGCTCGGACGGACAGCTAGCGATCAGGCGGTGCTGGCTGCCCGGCAGGCCATCCGCCATTGGCCACCCGTGCGGGCCCTTCTCGATGCCCAATGGCCCGCCGGTTTTTGGGTCGGACCCGGGGTGGGCCACAGCCCCAAATACAAAGCCACAATTTGGCAAGTCGTCTTTCTGGCTGCACTGGGTGCGCCGCGGATCGAGGCCATAGACCGGGCCTGCGCCTATGTCTTGGATCATGCCCGGCTGCAAGATGGGCGCTTTTCGGCCTATGCCGAGACGCCCACAGCCCCTGGCCACGCTGCTCAGGGAGCGACTGCCTGCCTCAATGGCAGCCTGCTTCGGGCGCTGTCCCAACTGGAGTACCAGGATCCACGGATCGGTGCTAGCCAGGAAGCGTTGGCCCACATGGTGTTGAGCGAAAGCTTTCACTGCCGCTTCAACGTCGCCGGATCACCCCCAGCCAGGATGGCAGGGGGGCAGCCCTGTATTTGGGGCGCTATCAAAGCGCTGGGTGCGCTGGCCACCGTGCCCCGGGCGCAACGCACACCAACCATGCAGAAAGCAATCGCGACAGGCGTCGAGTTCTTGCTGGGCACGGGCCAGATCGACCAGGATGCCCGCCGCCTGGCAGATGGTGACTATCCACTGGCCGGTGCCTGCAACCGGGCATGGCACTCGTTCGGCTTCCCCCCGGATGATACGTCGGATCTCCTAGAAGCCCTGCAGGTCCTGGGCACACTCGGCCTAGGAGGCGAACCCCAACTTGAGGCAGCGGTGGCGATCGTACAGCACAAGCAGGACAGGGCTGGACGTTGGATATTGGACCACACACCGGCCAACACATGGACGCAGTTTGGGGCGATCGAAGAACCCAACAAATGGATCACGCTGCGCGCGACACAAGTGCTCGCGCGCTGGCATCGTAGAGAGGAGCGCACAGGTGAAAATAGCCATTCTGTCTGACATTCACGATAACATCTGGAAGCTGGAGACACTGCTGGCCGGACTGGAGGCCGAGATTCTGATCTTTTGCGGCGATTTTTGCGCGCCGTTTACCCTGGCCCAAATAGCCGAGGGGTTTGCCGGCCCAATTCACGCCGTCTTTGGCAACAACGACGGAGATCAGTTCCTACTAGCCCGCATCGCGGGCGACCACTCGCACGTTTCACTGCATGGTGACTTTGCCGAACTCATACTCGACAACCGGCGCATCGCGGTGACCCACTACCCGCAGATCGGCCGGGCCCTGGCCCAGGGGGGTGGGTACGACCTTGTCTGCCATGGCCACAGCCACGAGCGCACCATGGAGCAGTCGGGCCAGACGCTGCGGGTGAACCCGGGCGAAGTGATGGGCCGCTTTGGCCTGTCAACCTACGCCCTGTATGACACCACCACAGGCCAGGCCGAACTGGTACAGATACCCTAGGCGTCTCCTCACATGAAAAAGACCCGGCTTCTCCAGGAGGCCGGGTCTGCTGCAACGCGATCCTTGGACCTAAGCACCCCACAAGATCAGCCCCATCTCGAAGGGGTTACCTAAATCCTCGTGATAGGGAAGAATGCGCAGCGCATAGCCATGCCGGCCGCTGGAACGGCACGAGATAGCGCCGGCAAAGACGTAGCTGCCCTTGCCTTTCGATTTAGCGATCAAGGCGGGAAGTGCCTCGCCATCCACGATCAGCCCTTCTGAATCTAGAGGGCCATAGTAGAGCTCGACGGCGACGTCGGTCGGTTTGAGTTCTCCCAAGTAGATCTCGGCCTGCACCTGCAATTGGTCGCCCACCCGCAGTTCCTGCCCGTTCGTCCCATCGGTCCTCAGCCGGTCGATCCGGATTTGGCCCCACTGCTGGCGCACCTTGCTCTTCCAAGCGGACAGAGCCCTGGCATGCTCGTTGTGATTTCCCCGCAACCGCTGGCTCCGGTCCATTGAGGGCAAGTAGCACTCCTCAGAATAGTCGCGCACCATGCGGTTGGTGTTGAATACGGCTGAATGGTCGCGGATGGCGGCCTTCATCTTGGCGATCCAGCCGCGTGGTAGCCCGTCACGCCCCCGCTCATAGAACAGGGGCACAATTTCCTTTTCCAGCAGGTCATAGATGGCATTCGCTTCCACTTTGTCCTGATACTCAAACTGGTCTTCGTCATATTCCTCGCCCTGGCCAATGGCCCATCCCGTCTCGGGCGAGTAGCCCTCATCCCACCAACCATCCAGGATGCTGAGGTTGGGGGCACCATTGGCCGTCGCCTTCATGCCACTAGTGCCACTGGCTTCGTGCGGCCGCCGGGGCGTATTGAGCCAGACGTCGACCCCCTGAACCAGATAGCGGGCGACGATCATATCATAGTCCTCGATAAAGACAATCCGGTTGCGAAACTCGGGGCGGCGCGCGTGATGGATGATCTCCCGGATCAAGCCTTTGCCTGGATTATCTTTGGGATGGGCCTTGCCAGCAAAGATCAACTGAACCGGTCTCTCCCGATCGCCCACAATGCGGGCCAATCGCTCCAAATCGTGAAAGAGGAGGGTGGCGCGCTTGTACGTTGCGAAACGGCGGGCAAAGCCTATGGTCAGCGCATCGGGATTGAGCACCTCCTCCGCCTGCCGGATCTCTGATGGGCGACTGCCGCGCTTTTGCAGCTGCTGGCGAAGCCGCCGCCGGGCAAAAGCAACCAGCCGCTCGCGGCGGCGTTCGTGGGTTCGCCACAACTCTTCATCTGGGATGCGCATCACCCGCTGCCACACGGAGGCATCGGCCGGGCGATCGATCCAGCGTGGGCCGAGATAGCGATTGTACAGATCGGCCAGATCGTGTGAGATCCAAGACCGTGGATGGATGCCGTTGGTAATGCCCAGAATGGGCACCTCGTCGCTGGGCACCTGCGGCCACACCTCCTGCCACATCTCTCTCGAGACACGGCTATGAAGCTGGCTTACTCCATTGACCCGGTTGGCCAAACGCATGGCCAAGATGGCCATGCAAAAATAGCCGTTGGGGTCGTTGGGATTCATGCGACCCAAGCCCAGAAATTCGTGTCGCGAAAGGCCCAGGCGCGGATAATAGTGGCTGAAGTGACTGTCGACTAGGTTGGGGTGGAACCAGTCAATCCCGGCTGGCACGGGAGTATGCGTGGTGAAAACGTGGCCACTGCTGGCCGCTTCACGGGCCTCGGCAAAGGTCAGCCCATCCTCCTCCATCATCTGGCTGATGCGTTCCAGCGCCAGGAACGCAGAGTGTCCCTCATTCATGTGGCAGACCGTCGGTCGCAGCTCCAAGGCGTCCAGGGCGCGGATGCCACCGATACCCAGCAAGATCTCCTGGCGTATGCGTAGGTTGTCATCGCCGCCGTATAGTTGGTCTGTCAGATCGCGGTCCTCAGGGCGGTTCATGTCCATGTTGGTATCGAGCAGGTAGAGCGGCACACGTCCTACCTGGGCCCGCCACACCTGCGCTTGGACCGTACGCCCCGGATACTCGATCCCGATCAGGAGCGGCTCCCCGCTCAACTGGCGCTCCAGGGTCAGGGGCAGGTTGTAGAAATCGTTGTCGGGGTACGATTCCTGTTGCCAGCCATCTGGATTCAGATACTGGCGAAAGTACCCCTGCTGGTAGAGCAAGCCCACCCCGATAAATGGCAAGCCCAAGTCACTAGCCGATTTGAGGTGATCACCGGCCAGGATGCCCAGGCCTCCAGCATAGATACCCAAGCTCTCGGTCAAACCGAATTCGAGGGAAAAATAGGCAATCCGGTGTCCGGGGCCGTCAGACGGCGATGCGTCCTCGTGGGCCTGCAGGCGTTTGTGATACCAGGTCGACTTGCTGCCTAGGTACCGGTCAAACTCACGGCACACGCGATCACAGTGAGCCAGATAACCGTCATCCTCGGCCATCTGCTTCAGACGCTCTTGCCGGATCATGCCGAGCATCAGCACTGGATTGTGCCCGGTCGATTCCCATAAATCGCGATCCAGCCGCCGGAACAGATCAATGGCCTCGTGGTTCCAGGTCCACCACAGGTTGTGGGCCAACTCCCGCAACCGCTCCAGCTGGGATGGCAAAGAGGGAACGACTTGAAACGTATGGCTCGGGCGCATGGCTACCTCCAAGGCGAGATTCGAACCTATTCTACCGTAGAATGACGAAAAGGCAAAGTTGCCGAGACTCTGCGAGATGGGATCGGCTGCCTGCCGTTTCCGCGCGCGGCAAGACTCAAGTTCTGGAATCTGGCGTGCACCTATGCAGGGCAAGGGCCCCAAACGCCCTGAATCTGTGGGATAATGTGGGATATATAGCCAATCCTGTGGGATGGTGTGGGATAACTAGCGGTTCTTGTGGGTTATTGCGCGCCGCGGGCGCTACTTCTGGATATAGTAGGTCCCGCGCTTGTCACCGATCTTGAGCAGGAGGTTCTTGCGCACCAGGTCGACCAGATCACGCCGCAACGTCTCGGGGCTGACCTCTGGGCATAGCTCTTGATATTCGCGGTTGGTGATGCGCCCGCTCTCGGCCATGTAGCCCAATGCCGCCTGCTGCCGCTCGTTGAGGCCCAAGTGTTGCCATTGTCGCGGGTCGGACCTCTCCTCCACGAACCCCCCCGCTGCTCCTAAGAGGGTCACCTGAAAGCCGGCAGCCGTCTCCCTAAAGTCAGGCGCTGGCAAGCCAGCTTCGATCATCAGGCGCATCATGCGATCGATGCCATAGCCCAGCCTCTCAATGAATCCGAGGTCAGAGAGAACCTGGACAGTGACCTCGTTGCGGCTAAAACGCTCGTGCACCAAGTTCTCGATGGTGACATGACCGGGCAAGCGGCCCGGACTATAGAATTCGAGACGGTCACGGAAGAGCAGGATACGAATTTCATCCCCGCGGATCTGGTAGTCCCGGTGGGCGACGGCGTTGACGATGGCCTCACGCACTACTTCCACCGGATATTCGGTCTCCTCGATCCGCTCCAAGCCGGCCAGCCGCGCCCGCCGTTGCATATTGCTCCGCACAAAAGCCTCAGCACGGCGGATCTGCTGAGGTAAGGTGCCACCGATCTCCTCTTTGATGAAACGGTCGTCCATCTCGATGCCCGCATACCGCGTCACCAGGATCTTGCTGGAAGGAACCCACCGCTGAGGATTGAGACCAAACAGAAGCAAGCCAGCATACGTGGGACAGAGTTGATTGTTAACCTCGACCAACCCGCCGCGCTGCAACAGCGCCTGCTCTCGCCTGGGCGGCGAGAAGCCCTCCAGGTTCGACAGGTACTGCTCGACGGCCTCCCAGTCCATATCGTCCGCACTGACGCCTTCGGGCACCAGCTTCTCAAAGCTCACCGCCCCACGCTCCATCATCAGCAGGCGGAGCTGATAGGGTTGTAAGGGCCGGTTGCGCCCGCCACTACGGACCAGGTATTTGCCCTTGTAACTAAAGACATGGGGCAGACCGGGCGGCACCGTAACTGATAGTACCGCTTCACCTCGATATTCGCGCACCTGGGGTAAGGGAATGATGAGCGAGGGCTCTACAGCCAGCGCCGCCTGCAAAGTACGCTGCAAGATGCGCTCTGCGTCGGATAGACCGTGGGGGGCCTCAGTACGGGCATCGACGCCGATGAGAAGCGTTCCACCCTCGGCATTGGCCAGAGCCACCAGCGTCTCGGCCAGTCTGCCAAGTGACGTAGCTTCGGGCAGAAAGGCCTCTGGCGCCTCCAAGTTCGAGGCGTCAGAGGTCCGGCCTTGATCATCCATGGGCGTTGGCCACAGTCGACGGGACCTAGTTACCGCCCGGAGCAGGTGCTGCCCGGCCCGAGGCTCTCGTAGGTGTCCAGCTTCCACTCACACCCATATGGCAGGGCACTTGGATCTTCGTCGCCGATCACCTTCCACCTGACAACTTGGGGGTTTGCGCTGTCGACCTGGCCGTTCCGATCGACGGCGACAACCACCGCGCGCACCTCGCGGTCGGCGTGCGCTTGCTCGGCTGCCACGTCGGGGGAGTAGCAAATCTCCCAAACCAGGACCGAGCCCACCTCCCGGCGTGGCAGTGCCAGGCCAAACTGATCCCGGTAGGCATCGTATCGCTGCCGGCCCTCGTCGCTGAGGTAGGACTCAGCGCGACTCAAATCGGTTCCACTCGTCGTCAGGGACAGATAAAAGGCCAGCACCGCTTTCTCGGGGTAGTAGACTTGGGGCAGATTGTCGGGCCAACCCGGCCCAAAATCGAGACCGGACGATAGAGGCTCTACCAGCTGAGTGCTGCCCGGTAGAAAGTAGGAGCCATTCTGGGGGGCATAAACGCGCTTGGCCGTAAACTGGCTGCGCTCAAATCCGGCCCGATCCCAGACGGTGACTCGATCCTTGGCCCTTGCTGGATCGCCCAAGGCCACCCGGTAGCTGCCTCGAAACGAGCCGATATTCTGGTACTCGAACGGGGTTGTGAGCGTCATGGCCGTGGACTCCGATCCGGAGGGGGTTGGTGTGGGGCGCAGGTCACGCAGTGGCAGGCAGTAGGTATCCATCCCGACCTTTCTAAAGATGTTCAGGTCAGTGCGCACATTGCCTGTCCGGCCAAAGATGATCACCTCGGGGCGATCCAAGCCACCCGATGCCGGATCGCCGTAATCGACAATGTTCCTGACCTGGAGATCGCTGGTCGGAGCCTCTAGATCACCGCCGACCCAAATCTGGTCCTGAGCCAGATAGTCATAGCTGGCCGGCACAAGCTCGAACGACAGGATCACGGGAGGACGGCAAGCATCGGGTTCATAGATGGCCGCGCCATACGGCCCCACCGGCCGATCGCTTTGGGCCCCAACCACATCGTACTGGTACAGCACAATCCAGTCTTGGAGCGACTCCTCGCCGTTGGCTGCTCTTTCCTGCGGCGCACCGGCGTCAAGGCGGTAGATATAGTCGAGGTCAAAGACCCCGGGCACGATATCGCCCAGGTAGATCATCCGGTCTTTTGTCAGGAACCGCGCGGCCGATACCCGGGAGGGATTCGGGTTCCACCCAACAACGCGAACCAGAAACAAGAACAAGAGGATACCGCTTACCGCTAGAAGACACTGGAAGAAGAACAGCCGGAGGAGATTGGGGGCGTCCGATCCATAGAAGGTCAGAAACAACAACACCAGCCAGAGGATGCCCAGCCCTGCAATCGCAATCGCGGTCGTCGCCCCCACAGCCCTCTCCCGTATCTCAGTTGGGTTGCGCCTGTGAGATGTCGGGCAACAACGCCACTGGCAGCACCTCGTCCATCCGGTCTACAAATACAAAGGTCAAGTCGCGCTTGACACGCTTGGGAATCTCGACCAAGTCCTTTTGATTCTGTTTGGGGAGGAGTACGGTCTTGAGGCCGGCCCGGTGGGCAGCCAGCACCTTTTCCTTCAGGCCACCGATGGGCAGAACTCGCCCACGCAGGGTTATCTCACCCGTCATAGCCACATCATGGTGGACCGGGCGCTCATTCAGCGCCGAGATCAACGCCGTAGCGATGGTGATCCCGGCTGACGGACCATCTTTGGGTATTGCCCCTTCGGGCACGTGGATGTGGATATCAAGTTTATCGAAGTCGATGTCCCGGATCTCCAGGTCATGCGCATGGGAGCGCGCATACGACAGCGCCGCTTGGGCCGATTCCTGCATGACCTCGCCCAACTGGCCGGTGAGCATCAAGGAGCCCTTGCCATCCATCAGTGAAACCTCGACCGGCAACAGATCGCCGCCGGCCTCGGTCCAGGCGATGCCCAGTGCCAAACCGACCTCGTCCGTCCGTTGTTCTTTGTCGCGCAGGAAACGGGGGGGACCCAGGTATTTGTCCAATGACTGAACGCTAATCTGGCGCGGAGCATGTTTGCTCTCGGCCACCCGTCGAGCGATCTTGCGGCACACATGGGCAATCTCCCGCTCCAGGTTGCGCACGCCAGCCTCGTAAGTGTACTCACGGATCATGATCCGCAAAGCCTGTTCGGAGAAGTGGAGTCGATGCTCTGCGGTATCCAGTCCATTCTCGGCCAGCTGGCGCGGAATCAAGAACTGGCGTGCAATCGCCACCTTCTCCTCCTCGACATAGCCCGGGAACTCGATCTCTTCCATGCGATCGCGCAAAGCCGGGGGCACAGTGTCCAGGACATTGGCAGTGGTAATGAACATCACCTTGGACAGATCGTAGGGCACGTCCAAATAGTGATCGGAAAATGCATAGTTCTGCTCGGGATCCAGCACCTCCAACAGCGCTGCGGATGGATCCCCGCGGAAATCCTGCCCTACTTTGTCGATCTCGTCCAGCATGAAGAGTGGGTTGACCGTTCCAGCCGTACGCATAGTCTGGATGATGCGGCCCGGAAGCGCACCAATATAGGTCCGCCGGTGGCCACGGATCTCGGCTTCGTCACGGATGCCGCCTAGCGAGACCCGGATAAACTTGCGCCCCAAGGCGTCAGCGATCGACCGGCCCAGAGAAGTCTTGCCCGTCCCCGGCGGCCCGACGAAACACAGGATCGGGCTGCGCACCCGTGGCGAGCCGCTGGCCAGCTTGCGGACCGCCAAATACTCCAGAATCCGCTCCTTGGCTTTGGGCAAACCGTAGTGGTTCTCATCCAACGCCTTGGCCACCACAGCAATATCCAGATTGTCGTCGGTCGCCTCCGCCCAGGGCAGATCTAGCAACCAATCCAGATAGGTGCGAATGATGCCGACTTCGGGCGCAGCGGGGGGCATCGCTTTCAGCCGCGCCAATTCCTTCATCGCCTTGGCCTGCACCGCCTCGGGCATCTCGGCTTCGGCAATCTGCTCCTCCAGTTCCTGGATCTCAGCGATCTGGAGGTCAAGCTCGCCCAACTCACTCTGCATGGCACGGATCTGCTCGCGCAAAAAGAACTCGCGCTGCGTGCGATCCACCTCTTGCTGGACCTGATCGTGGATGCGATATTCCAGCTCCAGCACGTCGAGCTCTTTGGCCAGAAGCACACTGAGCCTCTGCAGTCTAGAGGTCGGCTCCAGCGTCTCCAGCAGTTCCTGTCGCTCCGCCAACTTGAGCTCTAGGAACGAGGCGATCAGATCCGCCAAGGGGCCCGGCTCTGTGGTGTTCATCGCGGCGACGTAGGCATCCTCCGGCAATGTATGCGACAGTTGTACAACTTTCTCGAACAACGACAGGACAGCGCGCATCAAGGCTTCGGTCCCCAAAGAGACCTGTTGGGACTCGTGCAGGTATTGCACCTGAGCGCGGATGTACGGCTGGGTCTGGCTCAGCCCGACGAGTTGCACGCGACGCCGGCCCTGACCCAAAACGCTAGTCGTCCCATCCGGCATGCGCATCACACGGCCGATAGTCATCTCAACACCGATGGTGTGCAGATCGTCCAGGCCAGGCCGTTGGACCTCAGGGTCCCGTTGGGTGACGACCACGATCAGATTGTCGGTACCGACCGCCGCCTCTACAGCCTTGATCGACCGGTCGCGCCCGACCATGATCGGTGTCATCAACTGCGGAAAGACAACAGTATCGCGCAGAGGCAGCAGGGGAAAGTCAGCCGGGGTGCCATCTTCCAGCTCGCCTA
>JASFOV010000059.1:0-13515 GCA_050116355.1 Anaerolineae bacterium | reverse complement strand
TTCCCCCGGCCGGCATACGACAGCGGTTGGGTCTCAGTCAGCCAAGGAGGTTCAGTCGTTCGCAACCACAATCTGGGTTGGAATGTGGATAACTATGTGGTCGATCTGACCTGTATGCGATCCGCTGGCGGCGCGGGTATCAACAACTGGGGCGTGGGCGGCGACGCCAACTGGGAAGAGTACTATGGCGCCTGGTGGAGCAACCTGACCACCGCCAGCATCACCCTCCACCGCTGGAGCGATGACAGCGATTGTCCCCAAGTCCGGGTCCGCATCTGGATGTACCAGTAGCCACAGGAGGTATCCTAATGAAAAGACGCAAAAGCTTCCTATTGGTTGCCCTGGTGGGTTGTTGCCTTCTGGTGGTTGCCAGCCTGGTGGCGAGCCCCTCCGCCATATCGCGAGCCGCTCCGCAGGCGCTGAGCCTGGGTCGCTGGGTGATCGGCGGCGGGGGAGGATATGCCGAAGCCGGCAGCCAGCTTCTGGGCTATACCATGGGCCAGCCGGTGGTGGGCGTGGCCTGGGCCGGACCCCACCAACTGGGAGCTGGATTTTGGGGTGGTCGGTCGTTTGCGGCTGTGGCCTACTTGGTGCGTAGAACCTACCTACCGGTCATCGTCCGCGCTCACTGAACGGTCTCAGGGACGATGGCTGAGCCACCTGCCCTCGTGGACCGGAGGATGGTACGGATGCTTGAGCATCCCTGCCCGACAGTTCCAGCTGCGAGCAGGTGATGAGGAGGTTGGCGACATGTACCAGCGCATTCTGCTGGCCCTCGACGGTTCGGATGTGGCCGAGCAGGCCCTGCCCTATGCCGTGATCCAAGCCGAACGATTTGGGGCCGAGTTGATCTTGCTCCGGGTGGTGGAGCCGTTTCCCCTGGTGCGGGGCCTGTCACAGGGCGACCTGGCCCGGATCCGGGACCAAACCCAGGAATGGGCCCGCAGCTACTTGGAGGGGGTGGCCAAGACGGCCATAGAGCGGGGCGTGCCGGTCGAGATGGCCACCATCGAAGGCCGCCCCAACGAGGTCATCCTGCAGTTCGCCGAGACGAACCAGGTGGATCTGATCGTGATCTGCACCCGCGGCCGGTCAGGGCTCAGCCGGTGGTTGATGGGCAGCGTCGCCGATCGCGTGGTACGCGGCGCTCAAGTCCCGATCCTGCTGGTGCGGGCCGCAGCTACCGAACAGCCCCAAGGCTAGCGGAGCGCAGCAAACCTATTGAACCGGCAGTGCACAACCTCGCCGTCGTGGGTGGAGAGTTGGACCACCGGGAGGCATCGCCGTGAAACGGGTTGTATGGATCGGGCTGGCCATCGTGGGGCTCGCGGGCCTAACCGCCGGGGGCTGGTGGTTGTACTCCCGCACATCCGCGGCCTGCCTGATCTCCATCGGCATCTTTCTGTTCGTGTTTGCGGCCATTAGCCTGCGCTGGATGCACGAAACGGCTGCCGCCCTGCTGGGAGCGGTAGCCATCTGGCTGGTCCATTACGTCGGTGGCACGTTTGCCCCCGATCTGCACATCGTCGGCTTTGAACAGGCCATGACCAGTGTCGATTGGAATGTGATCTTTTTGATCCTGGGCATGATGATCTTTATGGCCCTCTTCAGCGACACCGGCGTCTTTGGCTGGCTGGCCTTACGCGCCTACCGGATGACGCGGGGCAACGCCTGGCTTCTGGGCCTGCTGCTGGTCTCGCTCACCGGCGTGATCTCGGCCTTCTTGAACGATGTGACCGCCATCTTGCTGATGGTCCCACTCTCCATCCAGATCGCCCAGACGGTGGGCATTCACCCCTTTGCCTACATCATTCCCGAGGTGTTGGCCTCCAACATAGGGGGCGCGGCGACGATCATCGGCGACCCGCCCAGCACCATCGTCGGCTCACACCTCAGGCTGGGCTTTGCCGAGTATATGGCCCACATGGCGCCCATTGCGGTCCTGTGTATGGTCGTCCTTCTGCTGCTGGTCACCCTCCTCTACCGGCGCGATTTTGCAGGAGCCAGCGCCCAGGTGTCCCCGGCACTGGAGCGCCAGATGGAGGCCGGCGCCCGCATCACCGATGCGCCGCTGCTGCGCAAAGCACTGCTGGTGGGCCTGCTGACGATGGTGCTCTTCTTTGTTGGGGATCTGGTCGATCTGCCACCGAGCGTCATTGCCCTGACCGGTGCAGCGGCTCTGATCGCCTGGGTGCGGCCCGACATGCACCGCATGCTGCACGAAGTCGACTGGACGACGTTGGTCTTTTTCATTGGCATCTTTATCGTCGTCGGCGCGTTGGAAGCCACCGGCGTCATCGCCCACGTGGCGGGGGCCATCGGTGATCTGGCCGGCGACCGGCTAGATGCTGCGTCGGTGCTGATGATCTGGGTACCGGGCCTCGCCTCGGGGCTCGTAGCCAACATTCCGTTCACCGTGGCCGCCCTGCCCATCGCCGACTATTTGACGCTCTCCATCCCAGGCGCCGATAACCAGACACTCTACTGGGCGCTCATCTTGGGCGCCGACCTGGGCGGCAATGCCACCTACCTGGGCTCGGCGCCCAACATCGTCGCCGTCGGCCTCCTGGCCCAAGCCGGCTATCGCTTGAGCTTTGGCCGCTTCATGCGCGACGGGGCAGTGGTGACAGCTGTCACGCTGGTGGTCGCCACCGGGTGGTTGTTGATGCGCTATTGAGGGGAAATGACATGGGCACAATTCTGTGCGCGACGCGCGGCGGCGAAGGCAGCCAGACCACCCACGACCAGGCCCTCGCTCTCGCCCAGGAGCGGGGCGAGGAGCTGGTGTTCCTCTTTGTGGTCGACATCAGTTTTCTAAGCCAGATGGCCGCGCCGATTGTGGTCGATGTCGAATCCCGTCTGGAAATGATGGGCCAGTTTCAGTTGGCCCTTATTCAAGAGCGGGCAGCGGCCCAGGGCATGCAGGTGCAAACGATGGTACGACGCGGCCGGCTTCGCCCCGAGTTGGTAGCAGCTGCCCGGGAGCTGGACGCAGAGTTGATCGTGCTTGGTCGACCTGCGCGGCAGACAGCCGTTTTTGAAGAGGACACGCTACAGGTCTTTGCCCGCGGCCTGCAGGCAGAGACCGGCATCGAGGTCCGCATTGTGTGAGGGATAGATCAAATCGGGGGTTGCGGCTCTTTGAGGGCGGCCAGCACGCGGCGCAGCCGCCGCCAAGCCGCCGCCAGCCGTTGCCACCACACCGGCGGCAGCGGCCGGGCCAGACTGAGCAATTGGCCGCGGTGGTCCAGCGCGACCTGTCGCCCGGCCTCAATAATGGCCGCATTGGTACCTTCCGCAAAAAACAGCCCTACATTGGGCAACTGAATCTCCAACAGCAGGTCGGGCGGAAAGGCCGCCAGCCGCCGGCGGTTGACGGCTTGGACCGTCATGCCGGAGCTCGCTTCGGCGATCAGGAATGGCTGTTTCCAATCGAGGGTATGACTGCCAAATCGCCGCAAACCACGCATCGAGATGCCCGTCGGTTGCTCGTCGCTCTCCAGAGACAGCTGGACCGTGGGCGGTACACTGACAGCCAGGACCCGGTTGGCGCCCATGCTGCGCACTACGTCCACCGGCAGGTTGTTGAGCACGCCGCCGTCCACCAACCACCGCTCCCGGTGCCGCACCGGAGAGAAGAGGATGGGAAACGCCGCCGTCGCCAGCAGCGCCGGGATGAGCGGTCCCTGGTTCAGGAGAACCTGGTCGCCCGTCTCCAGATTGGCGGCCACGACGGTGACCGGCATCTTCAGGTCTTCGAAGGTCACGTCATCCCCGCCCAAGACGCCGGCCAACAAGCGGGAGGTTTTGTTCTGGCAGAAGAGACCACGCCACTGCCGGTCCGGTGAGGCCAGGTCGATCAGACCGGTCTGCGAAGTAAAGGCGACGATCTCTTCCAAGGGGACACCGGCTCCGTACAGACCGGCCACGATGCCACCCATGCTGGTGCCGGCCAGCATGTCGACCGGCACTTGCGCCTCCTCTAGGACCTGCAGCACGCCGAGATGCGCCAAACCCCGCAGCCCACCGCCACTCAGCGCCACACCGATCCGGGGCTGTCTCCGGCTGTCCATCTGTCCCTTCTCACAGGCAATCGACTGACCGGGCCTGCTGCCGGCTCACTCAGGGGATTGCAGTTGGCTCAGCAACGCGACATAGGCCGCCTCCTGCTCAGCGTCGAGCTCTTGGTCCCAGCCTGGCGGGATGTCGGCCCGCACCACATCGCCCCCCAACAGGGTCAACTGCTCCTCCACAACCTGGATCCAACCTGTCTCCATCACCAACAGGATTGCCGAGGTGCCGGGACGCAGGGCGCCGGCCATCTGGTGAACGCGGTCCGGCAGGCGGCTGCTGTCCCGTGCCTTGCGGCCCACCAGGCCGCCAACCAACCCACCCAGCGCGCCCAGCGCCAGTCCAGCGCCGCCGGTCAGGATGCCAACCACGGCGCCCAACAGCACACCACCCGCGGCCCCCTTGGCCGGGGTCAGCCCCACATCCTGGGCATGGATCTCCCCCGCCTCATCCTTGTGCAGCGCCACGGCGGCTTGAATCCCCACCAGTTCTTTGTCACGCGATTCCTTTAGTTGTACCAGCGCCTCTCCGGCGCGTGTCTGCCCGTCAAAGGCGGCGATGATCAGATGCAGGGACGCTTTTTCACCCATGTTCCTCCCCCTTGCCAGCTCACTCAGCTCCTGCGTTTGGCCACGCTGACATAGTACAGCAGTTGCAGGATCGAAGTAACGGCGGCAGCCAGATAGGTCAGCGCCGCCGCGGTGAGCACCGCCCGCGCGCCGCTGGCGTCGTTCTGGTTCTGCATCAGCCCCGCTTCCTGCAGCAGCTTCGTCCCCCGCCGGCTGGCGTCGATCTCGATGGGCAGCGTCAGCACCGAGAACAGCACCATCAGCCCGAAGAAGATGATGCCCAGCCACAACATGCCGGTCATGTTCCACCAAAGCCCAAACAGAATACAGATGTACGAGATGGTCGGGCTGAACTGGAGCGCCGGCAACAGGACGCCGCGGGCCCTGATCAGGGCCGAACCGGTCTGGTACTGCTGCACGTGGCCCAACTCGTGGGCCGTCACTGCCATCGAGGCCACACTGGTCTGTGAGGTCACCGGATCCGAGAGGCGCACGACGTTGTTGTGCGGGTCAAAGTGATCCGTCATCGTGCCCCGGATGCGCTCGACGCGGATCGGCTTGAGGGACGTGCGGTCGAACAGTTGCTGGGCCACCCGGGGCCCGGCGATACCCGCGCTGTTCTTGACGTTGCTCCACTTGGAGAAGGTCGAGCGTAGGTAGACTTGTACGCCGATGGAGATCAGGATCGTCGGAATGAAGACATACCAGAAATAGACGGGATCGATGTACCAACCAATCATGGGATGCCTCCTTGTCTAGCCCCAGCCTTCCACGTACATCTCTCTATCGAAAGTGTAGGTCCGGTTGGTGCGGATCTGCAGCACGATGCCGGCGATGGCTAGCACCAGCCAGACGATCGACCAGAACCAGGAACCCTCAAACACCGGCTGGATCAGGTTCCGCCCGGTCTGGAGCTCGGCCAGTGTGATCTGTCCGAACAGGAGCATGCCCGAAAACGCGACCAGGACCGCGCCAGCAATAGCCGTCATGGCGATGATGACATATTTCTGCAAATTGAACAACAGCGTCAAACCGGCGCCGGCCAGGGCGCTAACCAGGGTGACGACGGCCATGATCAACCCTGGATCAAAGCCCAAAGCGCCCATGATGCCGGACCCCAGGGTACCGCCCAGCGCCGCGCCAATGATGACTGCGCCCACCGTGTAGAACAGGTAGGAGAGCACCGCGCCAATGATGCCCACCACTACACCGGTGACAAGCCCCATGGTGGTCGCCAGAAAGCCGCCGCTCAGGATCAGCGACACCGTGTAGGCGCCGATCCAGAAACCGCCCAAAAAGCCCCAGATGGGCAGCATCACCAGGAAGAAGCGGTAGCCGGCCAGCAGGAATGCCGCACCGGCCAATACCGCTAGCACGGCCAGCGTGATCGTAGCAAGCATATTCTCCTCTCCTTCTACCAGGACAGGACTGGCAGTCGCGCGACAGCGTCGCGTTGGAGGACCGCCAGTCCTTCCACAGTTTACTCTTCCGCGCCAAAGGCGGCCTTGAGCTTCGCCTCGTCCTCTTTGGACAGTGAGGTCTGCAGCACCTCGGCGTCAAAGCCGCTGATCTCGTCCAGGACCTTGTCCTCGGTCCAGCTCTCGACCAGCAGGAACAGCGCCGAGTGGCCGGGCTCAATCTTCTGGCCCACCTCTTTGATGAACTTGTCGTCGACGCCATAGTCGCCAAGCGCGCCGCCCAGGGCGCCGCTGGCCGCGCCGATGGCCAGACCCAGCCACGGCGCCCAGAAGAGCATGCCGATCAGCATGCCCCAAAAGGCGCCGCCTAAAGCCCCAGCCCCCACCAGGCTGACCGCCTGTTTGACCTTGACCTTGCCGTCCGGCTTGCGTACGACAACGGCCGCATCGGTTAGCTCGATGAGATGCAGCTTCTGCAGCCCACCCAACTTGTCGCGCATCTGCTCCGCGCCACTCTCGTCCTTGAATGCCAGTACTACGAGTGTTGACATGGTACCCTCCTAAATTTGAATATGTGTCACCGGGGACAGTCCCCCGGTTGACTTCTGTGTGTCTCCTGAGCCAGCTCCGTGGTCCATCGTCTGCGGAACACGGTCCCTGGCGAGTTCGGAAGCGAGGCTACGCTTCCAGCTCTTGGCCAGGCTGCCTCGACGCATCGAACACCACCTGATCGTACCACCACAACCGCTGGAAGAAGCTGCGCGCACGGCCCCAACGCCGCTCATTCGACCATGCCTTGTGCACCAGCTCGGCAATGGTCTGCTTGCCGTCGATCGAGTCAAACAGCCGCTTTTCCTGCCGGTCAATCGGCAAGTACAGATCTGTGTACGTATGGCTCTGGTTGATCAGCACCGCCGCCGCACCGGGCGGCAGCCTTTCCTCAACCGAGATGGTCGCCGGCAAGCGAAGCGGCACATAGCTCTTCCAATCTTTGCCCTCAAACCGGATCGGGCTGCTGCCACCAGGCCGGTCCTTGCGATAGACAACAGCGCTGTGCCGAACCATCGTCCCTCGGAACAGCTCGACGGCAGCGTACTGCTCCTCAGCGGGCAGTCGGGCCAGCCGGGAGGCATGCGGAGTAGCGGCGACTGAACCGCAGTGAGCCAGGTAGGGCGCCTGGCGCAGCCAGCGCCCGAACACCAGCCCGCCCCCCCGGATCAGGTCGAACAACTGCGGGACAGAGTAGGCGCGATCCTGCGGGTGTAGCAGCGCATCGGCCAGCGCGCCCTCGCGCCGAAAGTCCGGCGTCTCGCGCAGCAGGTGGTCCAGCGGATGGTTGCGCGGCAGTGCCTGCAAGGTGCCGGCCAGGTCGAGAAGTTCTTGCCCAGAGGGGCGCACCCCGAGCCGCCGGCAGTAGTCCTGCAACATGTAGATACCTGTCCGTCCGTATGGAGCATAGACCATCAGGTGTATCGCGCCGTCCAGTTTCAGCACCGCGCGTAGCGCCGCGAGCCCTGTATCGGGATTGGCCAGGTGATGCAGCACCCCGGTGCAGACAATCTGGTCGAATGCCATCCCCAGCTCGCCTACCCGCTCGACAGGGAGCTGGTAGACCTGGAGGTTGTCCAGGCCGTACTGTCGCTTGAGCTCCTCGGTGCACCGCACACTCGTCGCGCTAAAGTCGATGCCCGTCACCTGCGCGGTAGGCCAGCGCAAGGCATGCTTGGCCGCCTGCGATGTCCCGCAGCCGGCAATGAGAATGGACCGATCCTGCTGGTAGGCCCGATCGGGCCAGAACAGGTGGAAATCTGCGCGGCGCCTTGCCTCGTCTTGCCACCGCCGGCGATACGCATCCAGGCTGTCGACCGGCCGCGGATAGGGATACCGCTCGTAGAAGTCCTGGACCCGGTCCGCAGCCGATTCCGAGTCCTGTTCACTGTGGTGCATGGCAGAGCACTCCAAGTTCGGCTTGCCTATCCTGCGATAGGTTCCCCCGGCAGACCAATTGTCCACCGGGAAAACCTGATCCCTATATCACCTGATGGTGCGCTAATGCCCCTTGCTACTGGACATTTCCTCCAACTGCCGCAGTACAGCATCCAGATTGAACGAAGCCGGCTTCTGGCGGGGCGGGAACTTGGTGAAGGCCTCGATCTGCTGCGCCACCAGGGCTTGCATGCCGTAGATTAAATAGGCGTGCGAGATCACCCAGTCCCAGTAGGTGTTCGAGTTCTCGTCGGCCCGCTCGAACGGGTCGCGGCGTAAGTTGAAGATCTTGGGCCCGCGCAACGGCACGAACGGCTCGAACCAGCACAGCAGCTTTGTTTCCCGCTGCTCCATCAACACCGCCTTCCAGTCCTTGTGGCGGATGGCCAGAATATCACCGTCATCGCTGATGTAGAAGAAGGACTGGCGCGGGCTTTCCTCGACTTCTCCCATCAGGTAGGGCAGGATGTTAAAGCCATCGATGTGGACCCTGAAGGTCTTGTCACCGGCTTGGTGGCCGTCGAGCAACTTCTCCTTGACGTCAGGCTCGCCGGCCGCGGCCAGCAGCGTGGGCAGCCACTCCTGGTGGGTGACGATGCCGTTCAACACCGTGCCCGCCTCGAACTTGTCCGGCCATCGCACGAAACACGGCACGCGCCAGCCGCCCTCCCAGTTCGTGTTCTTTTCGCTACGGAAGGGGGTGATGCCGGCATCTGGCCACGTGTTGTAGTGCGGACCGTTGTCCGTCGAGTACATGACGATGGTGTCCTCGGCAATGCCCAGCTCGTCGAGTTTGTCCAGCATCTTGCCGATGTTCTCATCGTGGGCCACCATGGCGTCGTTGTAGAACCCCTGGCCGCTCTTGCCCTCATGCTTCTTGGCCGTGTGGGTTCTAAAATGCATCGCCGTGGTATTGTACCAGACGAAGAAGGGCTGGCCGGCCTCGTGCGCTTCGTCGATGAAGCGCAGAGCATGCTCCGTCACCTCTTCATCGATGGTCTCCATGCGTTTCCTGGTCAGGGGCCCCGTGTCCTCGACCGTCTGGCCACCCTGGCCGTCCGCCCAGGAATGCATTACGCCTCTGGGGCCGAATCGCTCCTTAAAAGCCGGATCCTTCGGATAATCCACGTCCTCGGGCTCTTCTTCGGCATTGAGGTGGTAGAGGTTGCCAAAGAACTCGTCAAAGCCGTGCATCGTCGGCAGGAATTTGTCCTTGTCGCCGAGATGATTCTTGCCAAACTGCCCGGTAGCATAGCCGTGGGGCTTGAGCAGCTCGGCGATGGTGGGATCTTCTGCTTGCAGGCCGACATCCGCGCCCGGCATGCCCACTTTGGTCAACCCGGTGCGGATCGGATTCTGACCGGTGATAAAGGCCGCCCGACCGGCGGTGCAGCTCTGTTGGGCGTAATAGTCGGTAAAGGCCACCCCCTCGTTGGCCACCCGGTCAATGTTGGGCGTCCAGTAGCCCATCTGTCCCCGGCTGTTGTAGCTGATATTCCACCAGCCGATGTCATCCCCCCACAGGATGAGAATATTCGGTTTTCCGTCCGGCATGTTGGTACCTCCCTTGGTTTGATTGTTGGATCTGACCCAGACCCTAAGAGTTCTCGAAACCCTTAGGGTCTACCGCCACGCGTGGACGCGGGCGTCGAGCGCCCTTCCTCCCGCGCTTGCGACCCCCTTTGGGCCGCAGCCAGCCATGGCATTGTCCGAACTCGAGGCCACTGCCACACGGGCAGGGGTCCGCGAACCGTTTGCGGGCCCTGGCCTGGGCCAGAGCTTTCTGCCATTCCTCCTCCTTTCCGGCCATCACGGCCATAACCTCGGCCGCGGGACGGCCCATGCGCATCAGCATGGCCAGCGCCTGCAGGGGTTCGTCGATGCGCTGGAAGAACGCTTTCCATCCAGGGCATAAGTAGTTCAAGCCTGCTTCACCGTCCGGCGTGTCATAGAAGCGGTTCTTGGGACACTCACCGTAGCAGGCAAAGCGCACGTTGCACTCGCGGCAGTAGCGCGGCAAGGTGTCGCGTTTGTCCAGGCCAAACCGGCGCTGTTGGTCCGAGGTGACCAGCTCGATCATGGGCCTATCCATGATGTTGCCCAGCAGGTAATCGGGCTCGACGAAATGGTCACACGAATAGAGATCGCCGTTGTGCTCCAAAGCCAGGCCCAAGCCGCAGGTCGCTTCAAAGACACACATGCCCGACGACGGCATCCGCAGCCAATTGCGCGCCGCCGCCTCAAAGGTCTGGACAAAGATGCGGCCCACGTCGTGCCGCACCCATTCGTCAAAGATCTGAATCAGGAACCGGCCGAGCTGCTCGGGCCGCACCGACCGCTCGGAGACGCGGCTCCCCCGTTGGTAGATGGTGTGCCCTTCCTCGTCGATGCGCTCCACCACAGGGATGAACTGGATCCATGTCGTCCGCGCCTCGTCGCGCAAAAAGCGATAGACCTCCGAGGGGTAGTCGGCGTTGGTGCGGTTGACGGCGACCAGCACATTGTGCTCGACGCCGTGTTTCTGCAGCAGCCGCAGCCCGCGCATCACCCGCTCAAAGGTCGGGCCGCCACCCTTGTCCAGCCGGTAGGTGTCGTGCAGTGGTCGTGGGCCATCGATGCTGATCCCGATCAGGAAGTCGTTCTCTTTGAAAAACTGGCACCATTCGTCGTCCAGCAGCGTACCGTTGGTCTGCATGGTATTCTCGAACACCATACCGGGGCGGGCATACTGCTTCTGCAGTTCTATCGCTCTGCGATAGAAATCAAGCCCCATCAGCGTCGGCTCGCCGCCCTGCCAGGCGACCGTCACCTGGTCGGACTGGTGCGCCTCGATCAGTTGCCGGATGTACTGGCTCAATACCTCATCGCTCATCCGGAAGCGGCTATCGGGATACAGCAGCTCCTTGTCCAGGAAGAAACAATAGGCACAGGCCAAATTGCAGGCCGCGCCCGTCGGCTTGGCCAGCACGTGGATGCGCGGCGGCGCCTGACTGGTCACCCTATCGCTTCCCAGAGAACCGCCACCCGCACCTCGACTGCCCTATGCACCATGGTCCAAACCCTATCCTTTGCCTTGTCCACCCACCTCCTCCAGACGGTCGCTCCGCTCGGTTTGTCGGACAAAATCAGTCCCGGAGGTAGCGGTGGTTACGCTATTCATGAAACACAAATTCGCCGCTATGGCCGCGATTCTAAACAAGACCGACCAAATTGCAGCGACTCGGGATTGGTTATGACCTCCGCCAAAGACCGCAGGTTTCTCCCCCCCATGGCTCTGGTGCGCCAAGATTCCGATTGCGACCAGCGAGGTACTTTGCGGAGGCATGACCACGCCAGCCTCTACATACATGCCCATTATAGCATGAGACGGACAGAATGAAAAGTGGGTTCTTCTCTGACTACAGGTCCAGACTATTCGAGCTCGCGCCGGGTTGTCCGATGCCTGATCCTTTGATATAATAGGCATGTCCACCTCAGCGGACTGACCGGAAAAACAGAGACGCCAAGTAGAGACTGACACTGAAGCGCACATACATCACAGCCGGAGGAAGACCATGAAGCGAGGGACCATGCTTGTGATCGTTGCTGGTCTGGCCCTGTTCACAGTGCTGTTGACCATCGGATTGGTCCGTACGGGAGGCTCCCCAGCGATGCTCCCCAAGGCCCAGGCACAGGGTGCGAGGGAGGGCCGCACCTCGAGCGAACTCACCAGTTCACGGCTGGATGCGCGGGAGATCGGCAGCTCGACGGTCAATTTCGTGTGGCCCGGCGAGGTGTTCGGCGGCGGCATCCACGATCTGTGCTTCAACGTAACAGTCGAGTCCCCGGGCCTAGAGTACCTGGACCGTTTCGAAGTGGACCTCCCGGACGCGTGGACCGTCAACGAGGTCTACCCCATGGCCGCCTCCTCTGATTGTCCTACGAGTTCGATCTCCGGGTGGGAAGCTGCCAACCTGATCTACTGGCAGACGGATGTAGAAGAGCTACCCTCCTACTGCGGCGCATGGTTCAATGGCGTCTATGACTTTTGCACCAACGTGACCGTGCCCTCCTGCACCGGCTCGCCTTGGAGCCTGCCGTGGACCATTTTCGGTGATGGCTGGGAAGATCCGCCTCACCAGGTCAGTGGGCTCACCGATCTGCTGACCTGCCAGCAACTCGAGCTGGTTTTGTCGCCCAGCGTGCTGGAAATAGACGGATGCCAAGAGGCGGACATGCCCTTCTTGCTCTGGCTTCGCAATGAGACTGGCACAGATGGCACCTTTGATATCGCCTACTCGGTGTCTACCGGCAATGCCTCGCTCGTCGGGCCAGACAGCCTCTATGTGCCGGATGGTGTCGAGCAGGAGTTTGAGTGCCACATTCAGCCAGACGGATGCTTATCCGATGGAGAACAGATCCTTGCCACAGTAGAGGCGTCAGGCGCCGGCGTCACCGCCACTGCCGTCATCACCTATACGATCCGGGATTGGGAGACTTGCCCCAAGTGTCCTCCCCTGATCTGTCTGCCCATCGTCAATCGGAACCACGAATAGACAGGCGCCCAGGCACCGTCGAGCGCAACATCGCCGCCAGCAGTGCCGCCCGCTCGGGAAGGGAGGCCAGAAGCGCATATTCGTCGACCGAGTGCCCGCCCTCACCCACCGCACCCATGCCGTCGAGCGTAGGCACACCCAGCGCCGCGGTGAGGTTGCCATCCGACGCGCCGCCGGTACCAGCCTCCGAGATCTCCAACCCCATCCCCCGCGCCAGCGATTCCGCCTGGGCGTAGAGGGCCGCGATCTGCGGCGTGCGAACCATGGGTGGGCGCTCGACGCCGCCTGTGACCTCCAACTCCACACCGGGGAGATGGGGTGCTAGGCTCTCCATGCGAGTGGCGACGCGAGCGGCTTCCTCGACCTGGGCGATGCGCACGTCGATCTCGGCCCAGGCTTCGGCCGGGACCACATTCCGGCGCGTGCCACCGCCGACGACGCCTACGTTGAATGTCGTGCCCACCGCATAGTCGGTAAAACCCTGGATGGTCAGGATCTGGTGGGCCAGTTCTTCTGCGGCGTTGATCCCCTGCGCATGGTCGGCTCCGGCATGAGCCGCCCGCCCCCTCACGACTAGCCGGTACTCGCCCACCCCCTTGCGCGAGGTCTTGAGCGAGCCATGGGGCGGCTGGGCGGGTTCGAGCACAAAGACCACCTGGTGCTGGCGCGCCTGGGCTTCGATAGTGGGCCGCGAGGTGGCGCTGCCCGTCTCCTCGTCGGAGGTCAGGAGCAGCGTGATTGGACATTCCGGCCAGCGATCGAACGCGCGCAACACGCCCAGTGCTTCCAGGGCGACGACGATCCCACCCTTCATGTCCATCGCGCCGGCGCCGTACAGCCGCCCACCCTCAATGCGCACCGGCCTCTGGACCACCGTGCCCAGGTTCCACACCGTGTCCATGTGGCACAGGAGCAGCATACCACCGTCGCCACCCC
>JASFOV010000058.1:0-13630 GCA_050116355.1 Anaerolineae bacterium | reverse complement strand
GGGTCTACTGGCGAGTCGGCAGCGGCCAAGTAGGCGGCCCACTCCCCCGGTCGTTCCATGATATCCAGGAGTTCAGATGGCTGTGGAGCGGGTGTAGCTCCGCGAGCCAAAGCTCGGAGGGCGATCGCTTGGTAGTGGACATTGGGAATGTCCTGGAGGTGGGCGACCAGCTGCTCGTAGCTCAAATCGAAGGGGTTGGCGGGTAGGCAAGAGAGTAACTCGGTGGTGAACCGTTGGTAGCCGCCCGGGAATGTGATCATGAGGCAGAGCTCATTAAGCAGATCAGTCGGAAGCGAGGCTCTGACCTCCCTGAGCCACTCGCCCAAGCCTTCGAACTGGGGAGTGGCACACAGCAAACTGACAGTAGCCAGCAAGCTGTGGGGCAGCGAGACGGCGTATCGAATCTCCAGGGGCGAAGCGCCTTCGACCAGTTTCGGCATGAGGCTTTCCTCATCGAAATATAACAATATGATTATATTACGAATCTAAGAGCCAGTCAAGTTTGCTTTTGAGCGCTTCGGAGAATCACCACCAAGGTGCCCGGGAGGATCGCGACCATCCTGCGCATCCTGCGATCCGCCTAGGTGGCTGAGTGCTGGCAATGGCTAAATGAGTGTCGACGGCTGACCTCCAGGGGCTGAAGGTCAGTGGGGTGCTTGACTCCTCTGAAGCGACTCTAGCTGCAGCCGGCAGGAAGATCCCCTGTCACATGAAGACGTGGGGTGCTTCGACCTATGATCTCTAAGGGCGGATAGTGAAGGTTAGGAGGAACTCAGAGATGGGGCTCGATGCTGTCGCGCAGGTGGGCGATGATCTTTTGATCGGCGACGCCGAACGCAAAGCCATCAAGTTCGTCGAGGGTGACCCAGCGCAGGTCCTTGCACTCCACACGTTGCGGCGTGCCGCTGAGCCACTGGCAGTCGTAGGCGTAGAGGGTCATCTGAAAGTGGGTGAATGCGTGCTCGATGGTGCACAGTAGATCGCCCACTTCGATTCCGATGCTCAGTTCCTCGTCGATCTCGCGCCGCAGGCAGGTGGCCAGTGCTTCGCCGGGACGCCGCTTGCCGCCAGGGAACTCCCAGAGTCCGCCCAGCATGCCATCTAAGGGGCGCTGGGTGATCAGCAGGTGCCCGTTGCCGTCCCAGATCACGCCAGCGGTCACATCGCGGTGGGGGCGATGGGTGCGGGTGGCGCGGATGGGCAATTCATTCTGAATTCCCTGCTGGCGAGCGCGGCAATAGTTTAGCAGGGGACAGACCAGGCAGCGGGGGTTGGTGGGCAGACAGGTGGTTGCACCCAGGTCCATCAAGGCCTGGTTCAGATCCCCGCCGCGACCAGGGGGCATTATGGCCAGCGCCAGCTCTTCCAGGTGTCGTTGCGTATTGGGGCGACCTGGATCGTCGTCGATGGCAAATATGCGGCACAGAACGCGCCTCAGGTTCCCATCGAGGGCCACGGCGTCGTGGCCGAAGGCAATGCTGGCAATGGCGCCCGCGGTATAGCGCCCCACGCCCGGCAAGGCCAACAAGGCCTCGGGACTGGATGGCACCTGCCCCTCCAAATCCCGAACGACAAGCTGGGCGGCAGAGTACAGATTGCGGGCGCGCGCATAATAACCCAAGCCTTCCCAAGCCTTGAGTACATCGTCGAGGGAGGCTGCGGCCAGATCTTGTACAGTGGGAAAGCGGTGGAGAAAACTGTCGTAGTAGCTGACGACCGTCTCCACACGCGTCTGCTGTAGCATGATCTCGGCTACCCAGATGGCATAGGGGTCCTCTGTGCGCCGCCAGGGGAGGTCGCGGCGATGGCACTCGTACCAGGCCAACAGCCGCTGGCCGATGGCAATCAAGTCCTCGGTTTCATCGATGCCGTGGATCTGTGCCATAATGGCCCTACTATACCCGCAATGGCCCTTGACGTCAAAAAGTCACCTTCCCTTGGCGAGCATGTATGCCCGAGATGAGCAGATTTGACGGGTCCCACGGCCTCTGGTATAATGAAGGGGATCTATATTATGTATAACTGTTGATTATTACTGGATCTACTTCGGGGTGGAGTTCTTGTCAGTCCGGGAAGGCGTCGTGGTCAGTGAAGCCTGCCCGTCGCCCGTCGTCGTTAGGAGGACCGATGATCTATTTCGACAACGCAGCCACTTCTTGGCCCAAGCCGCCGGGTGTGAGCCAAGCGATGGTGCACTTTATCGAAGCGGTCGGGGCCAATCCGGGCCGCGCCGCTCACCGGCAGGCGGTCGAGTCGGGGCGCATCGTCTACGGCGCCCGGGAGGCGGTATGCGAGCTGTTCCATGCACCGGATCCCCTGCGGCTGGTCTTTGGCAAGAATGTGACGGAGGCTCTCAATCTGGCGTTATGGGGCCTACTGCGCTCTGGCGACCATGTGGTCACCAGCTCAATGGAGCATAACTCCATGATGCGCCCTTTGCGCGCCTTGGAGCGTGAGGGTGTCGAGGTGACGGTTGTGGAATGCTCGGACCAGGGGGTGCTGGATCCTGCCGGTGTGGAAGCGGCTATCCGGCCCGACACCAAGCTGGTGGCTGTGAACCATGCCTCCAACGTGACCGGTACGCTGCTGCCGGTGGCGGAGGTGGGCACCCTCTGTCGCCAGCGCGACCTGCTCCTGCTGGTGGATGCTGCCCAAACCGGGGGCGCTTATCCTGTGGACGTGCAAGCCGATCAGATTGACCTGTTGGCCTTCACCGGACACAAATCGCTGGGCGGCCCCATGGGCACCGGGGGTCTCATCCTGGGCGACCGGGTGGACGAGACGCAACTGAGGCCATTGATCCGGGGCGGCACTGGCAGCCGCTCGGAGTACGAGGTGCAGCCTGACTTTTTGCCCGACATGTGCGAGAGCGGGACGCCCAACGTGGTGGGACTGGCTGGATTGCAGGCGGGCGTGCGCTGGGTCTTGGAACGCGGCGTCGAAGCGATTCGCGCGCACGAGAAAGCATTGACCCGTAAGCTGCTCGACGGTTTACTAGCCATCCCTGGCGTGAGCGTGTATGGCACGCTCGACCCCGAGTTGCAGACGGCCACGGTTTCGTTCAACATTGAGGGGCTGTTCCCTTCGGACGTGGGGCTGCGCCTAGACGATGAGTATAGCATCCTAACCCGCGTGGGACTGCACTGTGCGCCAGCGGCTCACAAGACCATCGGTACCTTTCCCGGTGGCACCGTGCGCTTTGGTCTGAGCGCCTTCACCACGATCGAAGAGGTACAGTTCGCTCTTGATGCCGTGCGCCAGCTTGCTGAGACCGTAGCATGAGTGGGTAGGTACGCGCCCTCCGTCCTGGCCTATGCCACCGGCCAGACTGCGCGTGAAAATTATTCATTTATATAATATTAACTTGACAAAAAGCCCGGGATAGTGTATACTATTGGATACTTGAAAATCTCAGGCGTGAGCCGGGCTAGCATTGTGCATGCAGCAAGCCGTCGCAGCAGTGGAAGAACTGCTCCACGTTGCAGCTTCTTCGGCTGCTGTTTTTGATGGTGACAAGTGTCTGCTGGACAAGCCTGATCTGGGGAGGACGATGCTCGAATACTTGCGTGTTGGCAGAAAAGCTGCAGTGACGCCCAAGTCGATCGATCCGGTGACTGCCACCGTCGTGGCCAGCCCACATTCGCCTATATCTCTGCAGTCTTTGAACAAGCTGCACGATCATGTCAAGCAACGGGTCTACCGTACCCTCATCCCCCACGGCTTGCTAGCAAGGTTCGATATTGATCCCATCACATGGCGGGGGCCGGACCAATCCGCCTGTGTCCGGCTTCAGGCAGTGAATGGCAGCGGTGCAGTGAGCCTTCAGGCGTGGTCGATCTTTGATCCCGGCGATCCCTTTTTCACCCTTCAGCTTGTGGACAATGCGGTGAATGGGGTGCAGCTCGACTGGATTATCCTTAGTGATCCAGCTGGCGAAAGATTCGATACCGATGTGACCGTCGATGGCCGGCCAACCTTCTTTGGTACTACGAGTCGTAATGGGATAGAAGAGGAACGGGCCCAACTCGCTGGCTTGGCGCCGGGCCAGGTGCGGCATGGGCTGCGCGGCTCCGCTGAGGTGTTTCGCCAGATCGATACGTTCCTCATCGCGTTGGGTCACCGGTCCCTAACGCTGGAACCGCTGACGTACAGCTCAGCTTGGCTCTTTGAGCGCCGCGGATTCGCGTACATCGCCGGGCACCAACTCATGAAGACGATTGATGAAGAGTTCCGGCCAGGTGGCCGCCTGAACGGTGCCCTGGATGGCAGCACGCCGTTTCGCCAGCCTGAGCAATGGCAGACCGTACGGGGCCGGGCGTGGGCCATCCACGATGGTATCCTCGAGGTGCTCGGCAAACGGTGGGATGGCTTGCGGATGATCAAACAATCGGGCCGTGACGCCGGCGTGAGTACCTTTCCCGATGCGAGCTACTAGGCCCTTGTGTTCCGTTCACTGGAGCTGCGGCCACAAGATTCACGCGCATCGCACCAGTGAGGCCGCACAAAGTATGAAGGTGGTATTCCATGGTTGATAGGCGGCAAATCGCGCTTCCAGCGGAAACTGGTTCGCTCCTGGCCATCCGTACCTTTGTCGAGGATCTCTGCTCGCAGGCAGGGCTCGATGATGAGACCAGTTACGACCTCAAGTTGGCCATCGACGAGGTCTGCATGAACATCATCGAACATGGATATGCAGGCATGAACCCAGGTTCCATTGTCGTCTCGCTACAGTATGGCGCACGCAGGTTCGTGGTGCGCATCACCGATTTCGGTCATCCCTTTGAACCTAGTGAGCCACCTGCGCCGGATCCACAAGGGACGCTGAGCGGCGATCCAGGAGGGTTTGGGCTGTATTTCATCTACCGTTCGGTGGATTCTGTCACGTACCAGGCGAGCGAGAGTGGCAACACACTCACACTGGTGAAGAATCTGGCCAGCGGTGGAGATTGACAGGAGGCAGGGTTTGGAACTAGCAGCGAGGCAATACGACGGGGTCAGGGTCGTCAGTGGCATAGAATACCTTGACGCGGCTACGTCTCCCGAGGTTTCGGCCTTCTTGGACGCCGAACTCGAGGCGGGACATGTCAAGTTGGTCATGGACCTAAGCGGGGTGTCGTACCTGAGCAGCGCCGGGCTGCGTGTCATCCTGTCTACGTTACGGGGTGCGCGTAGTGCCGGGGGAGATCTGCGGCTTGCGGGTGCTGAAGGCAATATCCGGCGGGTTTTGGACGTGTCCGGATTTTCGACGTTCATCGAGACCTATCCTGCGATCGAAGAAGCGGCGGCGAGTTACCGTACATGATGAGATACGGCGTCGGGGAGCCTTGGCGTGCAGGAATCTGATGATCTCGAAGTGAAGCGAAATGAGAATGCATAGCGATCCGTATACTGAGGCCTTGGTTCAGGGCGCGCGCGAAGGTGTCATCCTGCTGGATGGCCGCTTTCACGTCATCGATGTGAACCCAACATCCTGCCAGATCTTGGGCGTTCACCGGAAAGAAGCGATTGACCGCCCTGTGGAAGCCGTTGTATCTGAATGGGATGAGCTGGTGCCCAGCGCCGGCGATATCCAAGATGGGTTTGAAACCAAGCTAGAGCGCCCTGGACAGGTGATACAAGTACGCGTTTGGCCGGCAGGCAGGGAAGATGGCCAAATCACGGGCTATGTTCTCTACCTTCATGCGACAGCAGCGGGCAATGAAGGAGGGCTGGTCCGACATGAGTGCCGGGATAGACTCCCGACGCTTTTGGAGGATATCCAAGAGGGCTACTACGAGGCCGACCTCGCCGGCGTGATGCTGGCGGTCAATGATGCATTCTGCAAGGCGATCGGCTATGCTCGTGAGGAAATCCTGGGTCAACCGTTCACCAAGTTCACAGATCCACGCTCTGCACGCCGGCTTTGGCGAGCTTTCAATGAGGTCTACACATCAGGACAGGCTGCCAGCCAGTTGGAGCACCGCTTCACGCGCCGGGATGGGACATCCATATTTGGTGAGCTTACGGTGTCGCTCATGCGCGATGAGAGCGGGGCAGTATCGGGCTTCCGGGGTCTGGCTCATGATGTCACCCCACGCTACGAGGTAGAAGAGGCCCTACGGCGCAGTGAGGAAAAATACCGGACCCTTTTGGAGGATATCAGGGAAGGCTACTACGAGATGGATCTGCGGGGCAATATCCTTGAGGTCAATGATACGGTGCTGGAGATGGTCGAAATGACTCGAGAAGAGCTCATCGGCTCGAGCTTCACACGTCTTACTGATCCCGAGACTGCCGACCAGATCTTTGCCGCCTTGCAGCGAGTACAAGAGAGCGGAAGGCCGGTCAAAGATATTGTCTACTCGATCCGCACCGCTCGGGGCACGCCCGTGATCCTGGAACTGTCCGCTTCGGTGCTCGAGAACGCAGGGGGTCGCGTGACCGGGTTTCGTGGCATTGTGCGCGATATCACCGAGAAGCGAAACCAAGAGGAACAGCTCCGAAAACTCTCCCAGGCGGTAGAGCACAGTCCCAGTATTGTCATTATCGCCAAAGGCAACGGCGCGATCGAATATGTGAATCCTGTCTTTGAGCGGATCACCGGCTACAGCCTTGCTGAGGTGCGGGGCAAGAACCCTCGCATTTTGCAATCGGGCGAAACATCAGCCGACGAATACGCCGAGATGTGGCAAATGCTTGCCAGCGGGCAGACTTGGCGAGGAGAATTTCACAACCGAAAGAAGAACGGCGAAACCTTCTGGGTCTCTGCCTCGATCTCGGCCTTGAGTGATGCGGATGACCGGATCACTCATTTCATCGCGGTCCAGGAGGACATCACCGAGCAAAAACGTATCGAGCTGGAGGTTCTGCGCCAGAAGCAGTATTTCGAGGCTGTGTTCCGCTACAGCCCGGTGGCTATCGGGATGCTTGACAACGAATCCAAGATCGTGACTGTCAATCCGGAGTTCGAAAAGCTGTTCGGGTACTCCAGCGACGAAGTAACCGGCGGCGAGATCGATGATTTGATTGTCCCTGAGGCCGAGCGAGAGAACGCAATGGAATTGACTGAAGCCGCCTTATGGCGCCCGGTCCATAGCGTGGAAAAACGACTGAGAAGAGATGATTCTGTAGTTGACGTTGAGCTATTCGCTGTTCCTGTCTTGGTCCGTGATGAACAGTTGGGTGCGCTCTTTCTGTACCATGACATTACCGAACTGGTCCGAGCACGTCGGCAGGCTGAAGAAGCGAACCACTCAAAAAGTGCCTTTCTGGCCAATATGAGCCATGAGCTGCGCACGCCGCTGAATGCGATCATGGGCTACAGTGAGCTCTTGATGGAAGACGTCACCGAACTGGACCAGACCGCGTTCATACCCGATTTGGAAAAGATACGGACCGCCGGGGAACACTTGCTGGTGCTCATCAATGAGGTACTGGACCTGTCGAAAATCGAGGCAGGCCGGATGGAGGTACACGTTGAGGAATTTGATGTGCCCACGCTGGTATATGAGATTGTAGGCACAATTCAGCCGCTTGTCGCCAGAAACAGCAACACGCTGGACGTCGAGCTGGACCCGAGGCTGTCTGTCATGAAGTCGGACCAGATGAAAGTGCGCCAGGCGATTCACAACTTGTTGAGTAATGCCGCGAAATTTACGCAGGATGGCAGGATCACGCTGGAGGCCGTCCAAGAGTCTGCCTCTGGCGGATCGGGTCAAGACTGGGTCCTCTTTCGTGTTCGCGATACGGGCATTGGCATGACTCCCGAGGAGACCGACAAACTCTTCCAGCCTTTCGTTCAGGCTGATTCGTCTACGACGCGGAGATTCGGAGGTACGGGTCTGGGCCTGGCCATCACCAAGCGTTTCTGTGAACTCATGGGGGGAACGATTGCTAGCGAAAGCGTGTATGGTCAAGGGTCGACCTTTACCATTCGCCTGCCGCTCATTGTCAGCCAGGAGGAGAAAGTCCTGGCCCAGAAGGCTACGGGTAACGAGCAGGCGCGAGGTTTCAACGCGGAAGAGTGAAGGTTTGATGTGCCCTGTTGCGATTCTCCGGTGAGTTAGGGCAGCCCATTCTGATACAAACCTGTGAGGTGTGGTCCGATGGCTACGATCTTGATTGTGGAAGACAACGAGCTGAACCGCGACATGCTTTCGCGCCGCCTCCGCCGACGGGGGTTCACCATCTTGCTGGCCGAGACTGGCGAAGAGGGTCTGACTATCACGTCCGCTCAGCGGCCAGATCTGATCTTGATGGACATAAGTCTCCCAGGCCTGGATGGCTGGGATGTCACCCGGCGAATCAAGGCGGATGATACACTAAGAACTATTCCCATTATTGCTCTGACAGCCCACGCTATGCCCACAGACCGTCAGAAGAGCTTGGCAGCTGGCTGCGACGACTATGACACCAAGCCGATCGATCTGAATCGGCTGTTAACCAAGATCGAAGCACTCGTGCGCTCGCAGCCAGAGGATGTCCAGGTGAAGGCAAGCAGGTTCGACGCAAGATAGACCAAACTGGATGGGATCGATATGGACTCAGCACATCTCCTTATTGTTGATGACAACGAAATGAATCGTGATATGCTCTCCCGCCGCGTCCACAGGCAAGGATTCACCTTTGACATGGCTGAGAATGGACGCCAGGCGCTGGAACTATTGGCCAGCGCTGTCTACGACTTGGTTCTGCTGGACATCATGATGCCGGAAGTGGATGGTTATCAGGTGCTGGAGCGCATCAAGGCCCACTCTGAACTGCGTCATATTCCGGTGATCATGATCTCAGCAATTGATGATATAGAGAACATGGCGCGCTGCATCGAAATGGGCGCCGATGACTACTTGACCAAGCCGTTCAACCCGACCATCCTAAGGGCGCGCCTCCATTCCAGCCTTGCGAAGAAGCGCCTCCGCGATCAGGAGCAGCTTTATGCCAAGAGCTTGGAGCGCGAGATGGAGATCGGGCGCCAGATCCAGGCTGGGTTCCTACCGCAGACCCTGCCCCAGCATCCAGACTGGGAGCTAGCAAGCCTGTTTCGGCCCGCTCGCACGGTGGCCGGGGATTTCTATGACGCGTTCGACTTGCCCGTACCAGGCTACGTCGGCCTCGTTGTGGCGGATGTGTGTGACAAAGGGGTCGGGGCTGCCTTGTTTATGGCGCTCATTCGATCGCTGATCCGGTCGAATGCGGCCAATTTTTTTGCTAACGGAGGCCCCATCGGCGTCGCGCTGCAAAAGACCGTAGCCCAAACCAACGAGTATATTGCCATCACACACGGCGACGCCAATATGTTCGCAACGCTCTTCTTTGGCGTACTCGATCTGGCCGAAAACCGCCTGACCTATATCAACGCCGGTCACGACCCGCCTCTCGTCGTTCGGGCTGCGGGTGGCCGGCAGTTCATTGAGCCGACCGGCATTGTGGTGGGTGTCGTGCCCGGCTTCAGCTTTCCGACGGCGCAGCTCCAAATTGACCGCGGTGACCTGGTGGTTTGCTACACCGATGGCATTACGGAAGCGCAGAACCAAGACGGGGAGTTTTGGGGAGATGAGGCATTGAAAGCTCTGCCAGCATCCCTTTCCGCTGCGGAAGCGCTGGCTCGGATTGAGGCGGACCTCGGAGTCTTTGTTGGGGCAGCCGAGCAAACCGATGACATCACAATGCTCGCGCTCAAGCGCAAAGGCGCTTGAGATATGCTGGGGCGCAATCCCGGCGGCGTCTCTGCTGAGGGACTCACTACGAAGCCTGGTCTGATGGCTCCTCTACCGCTATCGGGCCGGGGAAGCTCGGCGCATGGTCTATGTGCGTCAGACAGCGGCGTATCCACTGGCATCCGGGGGCCAAATGGGGGTAGACCTGCTAGCTTGCGCCCTGACCCAAGACGGGGTACAATCACGGCTGCCGATGTGGAGCTATCTTGGACTCGGATTCAGTATGGGCTTGAGCGCGGGACTCAGCCCTGGACCTCTTCTGGCCCTGGTGCTGGCCGCCTCGCTGCGCAGTGGATTCCGTGGCGGGCTTGTGGTCGCCTTGGCGCCGCTGCTCACTGATGCGCCGATCATCGCCCTGTCAGTCCTGCTCATCGGGCGCTTGCCACCGGAGATCCTGCGCTGGGTCGGAGTGCTTGGGGCGGGGGTCGTTATCTGGATGGGTGTGAGCACGCTACGCGCGGGGCGCGAGGCAACCCTGCCCGGGCAAGAGACCAAGACGAACGGGACGCGCAGTGAGCTGTGGCGCGGTGTTGTGGTCAATGCCCTCAACCCTCATCCCTATCTCTTCTGGGCAACCGTGGGTGGGCCGGCTCTGGTCCGCGGTTGGCGCCGATCACCCGGCTATGCCCTGGCCTTCCTGATCCCGTTTTACGGGTTGCTTGTTGGTTCCAAGATACTGTTGGCTTGGTTGGTCAGCCGCCAGGCGGGGAGGCTCAACGCAATGTGGTACCGCCGTACGCTGGCAATAGCGGGTCTCCTGTTGTTGCTGATGGGCGGCTGGCTGATCTGGCAGACGTATGTCCGGGGCTAGGGGACGAAGGGAGGCTGCTGTATGGAACTACAGGTTGGAAGCGCGATCTTGGAATTGGTGGAAGGCGACATCACGAAACAAGAGGTGGAGGCCATTGTCAATGCCGCCAACAACAGCCTGCTGGGCGGGGGGGGCGTTGATGGTGCGATCCATCGCGCTGGGGGACCAGCCATCCTCGCCGAGTGTCGCAAATTGGATGGCTGTGCCACAGGCGATGCCAAGATCACGACCGCCGGGCGACTACCGGCCCAGTATGTCATCCATACCGTGGGACCCGTCTACTGGCGAGAGGGTGCTGAGCGATCCGCGGAGCTACTGGCCAGTGCCTATCGCCGAAGCATGGAAGTAGCGGTTGAGCACGGCGTTCGAAGCGTGGCCTTTCCCTCCATCAGCACTGGAGCCTACGGTTATCCCCTTGAAGAAGCTGCACCTATCGCCTTGGGTACAGTGATGAAGGTGCTCGCATCTGGAGAGGGAGAAGGCATCCAGCGCGTGCGCTTTGTCCTATTTGGCAGACGGGCGTATGATGTCTATGCCCAGGCGCTGGCGCATTTGACTGCCACGGAGGCATGACTGTCCAGGCTGGGCAGCAAAAAACGGGTCTCTTCAAAGAAGAGACCCGTGTAGATGGCCGATTGATGTGTCTAGGCTCGAGTCACATAGCGTCCATCGCGGGTGTCGATACGCAATACATCACCCTCCTCAACAAAGAGGGGGACTTGCAGCTTGAAACCGGTCTCCAGGGTCACTTCTTTGGTAGCTCCCTGTGCGGTATCGCCCGCGTATCCTGGCGGTGCCTCAATGACCTTCAGATCCACCGTGATCGGTAGTTCGGCATCGAGTCGCTCGCCCTCGTAGCTGGAGAGCTCCAACTGCATGTTCTCGACGAGATACGGTTTCAGCTCTTCTACCAGGGCGTTGGGCAGCGGGAACTGCTCGTACGTCTCAATGTCCATGAAGTAGTAAAAGTCACCGTCGCTGTACAGGTATTCCACGGTCTGGTGTTCGAGCCGGATATCCTGCACCCGATCGCCAGAAGTAAAGTTCTTGTCTATGGTGCCACCGGTGCGCAGATTGCGCAGCTTGGTGCGGATCACGGCCTTTCCGCGGCCCGGCTTGTGGTGCTGGTAGTCGAGTACTCGATACAGTTCGTCATCAAGGGTGAAGGTGACACCCTTGCGCAGTTCATTCACATCGATCATCGTTTGCTCCTCCTAACCTTGGAGATGGATTCGATTATAGAGGGATGCGGTAGGTCTGTCAAATCTCTTTTGGGGGAGGACGGGGGCGCGCCAGTCACGGAGCGCCGGGCGTTGTCAGTTCGATAGTACCAAAAGCTGCAGCCAGGTCCGGTTCTGTGGCGCCTTCGCCAGCCACGACCGTCACCGGTCGCATCCAACCCATCGCCTCCAGCGCCGTGCCTGGCGACGCGCCTTTGACGCCGAGAATCGCGTGGCCCCAGCGTGTCTTTCCCCGCAGATCGCCGCTCGCCCCGATCCCGTGCAGCGCCTCGACGGCGCTTGAGTCCAGCAGGCGAGAGGCTTCGTCCGCCGCAGCTACGGCCACGATCCGGCCCTCGGGCACGCTCGCCAAGAAGGCGGCCAAGGCCCGGCTGGCGCCGGGATCGAGATGTGTGTCAAACGCCACAGATTGCTCGACCTGACCGGTATCAGGATGGATCACGACCAGATTGTATCCCCGCTCGTTGGTGGAGACCGGCTGTCCGTCCACATATACCTGCCCAAAGTCACCGACTTCTTGTCCGGCGCTCTGTACCACAAGATTGGCCGGCGACTCGACACCTGTTTGGCCGATGTTCCGAGGAGACAGGCGGATCTGGCGCGTGGGATACAGGGTTTCAAAGTGCAGCCAGACTTCTGCCAATCCCTCGGAGATGGCGCCCGCCGGTATCGTGACCTGGTGCGTTTGCCAGCCAGGTTTGAGTGGGAACTCGCCCAGGATCTGCTCCTGGACCTCGATGCGCAGCTTTTGGTCTGGTTGGGGCGCGTAGACGTCAAGTGCGAGTTCTTGCTGCTGACCATTCACTGGCAGCAGCAGGCGTGTACTCTGCCGCTGGGCCCAAATGATGCCTCCATTTCCTACTCCCCAGCCTTCTGCGTAGCTCAGCTGGCCCAGATCGCTATCGGGCGCGACGGTCCATGTTTGGGGCCAAGGCGGCAGCTTGGTGCGGTAGGCCACAATCCCTGACTGCTCGCCCAGGCGCTCCACAGGCATCGTTGCCTCCAGGTAAGGGACCATCTGGGGCCCGGTCTGTTCTGGGTGCACGACAATGGCGGCGATGTTGAAGAAGCGCAGTACCTCCGGAGCCAGGGAGCGGTCCCGTTCGAGGACGGTCGGATCCACTTCATGTCCGGTCTCCAGGGCGATCAGGGTGTTGATCACTGGCGCTTCGGTGAAGTATTGGAACTTGAGCGGTGGGTTGCGTGAGGTGTTGCCGGACAGGAGTCTTTTGCCATGAACCGACTGGTAGTACTGGCTGAACATAATAATGGGATGTTGCGTGCCGGTCACGCGGAAGCCATTGCGCCAGGCAACGGGCAGATCCAGCAGAGTGGCGTCGGCCGCTGTCTCGTGGGCAATGGTCTCATAGATGGCCGGCGCCCGCATGTCCGAGAGAGGAAGTGGTACCGACAGGTGTTCGAAGAGCACGAGTCCGGCAACGAGTAGGAGCGGGGCATACAATGCTAGCCCGGATCTGTGCCGGGTGGCCAGCTTGGCGCCCAGCGCCTTTATGCCGATCGCCACGAGCATGGCCAAGCTCAGCATCAGCATCACGCTGTAGCGGCTCGGGTAGCGGTTGCCCTCAAAGAAGGGCAGTCGGGCGACAAGGGCAAAGGGTAGGGGCAGGCCCGTGTCCTGCCCATTGATGCGCAAACTTGGTCCTAGCGTTAGAATCCAGAAGCCAAGGGTCGAAAGCAGCCAAAGGGCGGTCCAGCGGGCGGCCACTGGCAGCTGTTCCGGTCGGTTTTTCCGTCGCAACCCATACGCCAGTCCGGCGCCAGCCAGAACCATCACCAGGTAACCTGGGTATATATGCTGTCCCACGTCGTGATCGAACTCGAAATAGCGTACCAGTGAGCCCAAGAGTGGGTGGTGCATCGTC
>JASFOV010000057.1:0-13640 GCA_050116355.1 Anaerolineae bacterium | reverse complement strand
GACGTCGCGCCTCACCTGCCGGAGCCTGGCGCTCTGCTCACCTATACCCTCCATCTCGTCAATCCAGGACCGGACCTGCCTGAGGTCCGGGTCACCAATACCCTGTCCGCCGCGGTCCAGTATGTGGGCAACCTCTGGGCGTCGGCCGGTGTATATGAATTTGCAAACGACACGATGCACTGGCAGGGGATGGTGGTTGGTGGTCAGGGGGTGACTATCACCTATGCTGCACAGGTAAGTTCAGACCTGTCAGGCGGGCTGGCCATCGTCAATACGGCACAGTTGAATGACGGTCTAGGTCATCTTTGGCTGCGGGAAGCGGTGGTAGTGGTCAACGGCCATGCTCTCTATCTGCCGCTGGTACAGCGCTAGGAATACCACTGCTCACTTTCGGTCTTGGCCGGTCCACTGCGAATCGAGGGCTTGTTCCAGCTCTGTCCGCACCCCTTCGTCCGCTTCGCGGGCCAGTGCAGCTACCAGTGCGGCCTGGGCATCGTCTGTGCCGATACGGCCCAGGGCCCAGGCGGCATGACCCCGGACCAGCGGTTCTGCATCGTGCAGTGCGCGGGTGAGCTCGGGTACGGCGGCCCGGTTCCCCCAGTTGCCCAGGGCCACGGCCACGTTGCGTAGCAGCCCCCGCCGCTTGGCGCGTTTTACCGGGCTGGCCTGAAACCGCTGGCGGAAGGCTTCATCGTCCAGCGCCATGAGCTCCAGCAGCTGGGGCGCGATGTTGCCCGGGCGGGGCTGGAAGGCCGGATCCTGGCTAAGCCGCGCGAAGCGCTTGTTCCAGGGACAGACCTCCTGGCAGACGTCACAGCCAAAGATCCGGTTCCCCACCAGGGGACGCAGCCGGTGGGGGATGGCGCCCTTTAGTTCGATGGTCAGGTAGGAGATGCAGAGCCGCGCATCGAGGATGTGGGGCGCGACCAGGGCGCCGGTCGGGCAGGCGTCGAGGCAGCGCGTGCAGCGCCCGCATGTGCCCAGCGGCGCGAGCTCCTCCGCGGGCGCGGGGGACACCCCCTCCAATGGACCGGCCAGCAGCAATTCTCCGAGGAAGAGCCACGATCCCCAGCGGGGGTGGATCAGGTTGGTGTTCTTGCCGATAAACCCGTTCCCGGCACGGGCGGCGATGGTTCGCTCCAACAGGGGGCCGGTATCCACATAGGCGCGCGAGTCCAGGACCTGCCCGCTTGTCTCTTCAACAAAGTCGCCCAGCTCACGCAGCCGCGGAAGCAGTATATCGTGATAGTCGTCACCCCAGGCATAGCTGGACAGTATGCCCCGGGCCGGATCGTTGGCGAGCGCGGCGGGCAGGGGTTGGGTATGGTAATTGCAGCCGACGGTGAACACGGTGCTCACCTCCGGCAGCACCTGAGTCAGATCTGCTCGCTTGGCGACGGCATCCGGCCGGGCCAGGTAGCCCATCGCCCCCTGGTAGCCCTCTTCCAGCCAGGAGTGGTAGCGCTCCAGCGGATAGGAAGTAGTCGTGGTCCAACCAAAGAGGTCAAACCCCAGTTGGTGGGCCTTTGCCGCAATCTGCTCAGCGAATCCCATGTGCAGATCCCATAGGCCTCCCAGCCCTCACATGCCGGTGTCCAGCGCCCACAGGGGGCACGCCCGCTTCACGATGACGACGCCCACGCCGGCGATGTCGATCCCGGCGGCTAGTGCGTTCTGTGTCTCGGCGCGGTTCTCTGGGTCCACGACGCGGACCAGGGCTGGGCCGGTGGCCTCGATCAGCCGCGCCAGGTCCAGGGGGGTGCGGGGTAAGCCCTGGATGTCGCGGTTCGAGCTCGGGTGTGGCTGTCCGCCCGACAGGGCGGTGGTCTCGTTGGCCAGCACCACCACCAGCAGGTCGACGCCCGCTTGCACAGCGTCGATGAGTTCGATCAGGCCGCTGTGCAGCAGGGCCGAGTCGCCGGCCAGGGCGACGATCCTCTCTGGAATCCCGGACCGGGCCAGCCCGGCCGCCAAGCCAATACTGGAGCCCATACCGTACTTGAGGTCCAGGATCTCCCATGGCGGGAGCTGGGCCCGGACCATGCAACCGGTCTCGCCGGCGACGACAAAGGTTCCTCGACCACCGTATTGGTCCATGACGGCCAGGAGCGCTTCGAGGGCGGGGATGTAGGGACAGTCATCGCACAGCGACTGGCGGCTGGGCCGGAGGCGCTCCTCTGCCTCGAGCGCCGGCCAGGACCAGTCGGGCAGCAGGGCGCTCAGTGCGGCCACAATCTCGGGCGCCAGCAGCTCGCCGGCGCGGGGCACGTGGCCGGTGCGCCGCCCGTAGATGGGCAGGCGCAGGCCGGCGCCCTGGGCGATGGCCTGGACCTGGGTCTCAAGGTAGGGAAGGATCTCCTCCAATACCAAGATGTGGCGTACCTGCTGCAGGAAATCGACGATCGTCTGCCGCGGCAAGGGATGCAGGGTGCCCAGGCGCAGGAGGCGCAGCGGAGGGTCGCCGGCCGCGGCCAGCACCCGGCGCAGCTTGTGGTAGATGTAGCCGCTGGCAATCACACCTAGGTTGCCCGAGCCAGTGGCCCGGTTCAGCTTCGAATGCTCAAACTCCCCCTGTACCCGATCCAGGGTGGACTGCAATTGCCGGTGCAAAGGCACTACCTGGAGCGGCAGCACATTCAGCCGCTCGGGATCCCGTTCAAAGTGGGCCAGTTCTGGCGGGGGTGCCTGGATCACTGGTGGGCCTAGCGGCGCGCGATCCAGCGTCAGGGCGCGAGTGATGCGCACGGCGACAGGCACCCGGTGCCTGGCCGACAGATCGAACGCGTGGCGCATGGCGGACCGTATGGCGCCCAGCGACGTGGGCTCCAGGAGGGGGATCTCGGCGGCCGCGACCAGCGGGCGCGCGTCCTCCTCGTTCTGCGAGCCCCAGCCACCGGGATCGTCGCCGACGAGGATCACAAAGCCGCCCGTGCCGGCGGCCAGGTTGCTAACCATCAGGCTGTCCAAAGCGACGTTCAGCCCTACGCTCTTTAGACACAGCAGCGAGCGAGTGCCGGCCAGCGAGGCGCCAAACGCGGCGTCAAAGGCCGATTTTTCGTTGCTGGCCCACTCGATGCGCACCCCATCCCCGGCCAGGCGCACCAGCGCATCCACGGTGCCGGTACTGGGTGAGCCGGGGTAGCCGGTGACGAACTGGACGCCCGCCTCCAGGGCGCCGTAGGCCAGTAATTCGCTGCCCGAGCATTCGTTGTTGGTCACTCTGACTCCTCTGCGAAACCGTTTGCCTGCTATACTAAACTAGGGGTGGCAGAATGTCAAACCAGCCGAACTCGGTCCGGATAGAATATCTAGTGACGTTCAAATTGTCGCTCTATGCGCGAACACAGGACACAAGAGTTGTAGCCAGACCTGCGGGTTTTCCGAAACCCGTAGGGTCTCTGGCCAACTAAGGTGGAGCTGTTTGGGGACGAACCAGGACTTTGAGGGTGCCGCGGCGGCGGGCATGGTCAAACGCCGCCAAGCCATCTTCGAGGGGGTACTCGGCTTCGATGAGGGGCTCCACATCCACCAGCTTCTGGTCCAACAGGCGCAGAGCGGCCGGGAACGGGCCGCAGCGCGAGCCAACGACCTGCACCTCGTCGACGACCAAGCGCGAGAGATCGGTCTCTACCAGGCCGGCATAGGTGCTTTTCAGGACCAGTGTGCCACGGGGACGGACCAAATGGCGGGCGGCGGCGAAGCCACCGGCCCGGCCGGTACACTCGACCACCAGGTCGACGGGCGCCAGACCCTCCGTCCCGATTTGGGTGGGTATGCCCCGCGCCGCCAGGATGGCCAGCTTTTCCTCGTGCCGGCCGGCCACGGCTAGGTCACAGCCGGTGAGGGCCAGGACCTGGGCCACCAGCAAGCCCAGCTTGCCGTCGCCCAGCACCACGACACGATCGGTGGGGCGGACGTGGACCTGGTCCAAGATCTCGCAGGCGGCGGCCAGGGGCTCGACGAACACGGCCGAGCGATCCGGTAGACCATCGGGCACGGGGTGAAGGTTACGTACTGGCAAGCAGAAGTATTCGGCCAAGACCCCGTCCCGCCCGCGGATGCCCAGGGCGGTGCGGTGGGGGCAATGGCTGGGGTGACCAGCGCGACAGGTGTCGCAGTCGCCGCAGGATAGGTTGATCTCGCCGACGACGCGCTGGCCGACCAGCGCCGGATCGCTGGCTTGGTCCACGACGCCGACAAATTCGTGGCCTAGCACCCCCTGGAAGCCGGCATAGCCGCCGTGCACGATCTCCAGATCGGTGTTGCAGATGCCGGCCAGGGTGGTCCAGATGCGCGCCTCGCCCGGCCGGGGAGCGGCGTCCGGATACTCGCCGTCCAACCGGAGCTGGCCATCGAATACGAGTGCGTTCATTGTTCTACTGGGCTACCTTTGACGCGATCCCTAGCGGCGGGAACCGTAGACGGTCAGCCGTCCTTCCTCCAGGACGATCTGCTCCAGGCATAGCGGGTAGTCGGGCGGGTACCAATCCAGCGACTCCGCAACGATCTCTTCAATGTTTTCCTTGACAAAGCCAGGTGTGAGAAAGCCCGCGATGCGGATGTCGGCTACTTCTACATGGGGTGCGCAGTCACGGGCAATGACGGCCCCTGAGACCTCCGTATCCACGTCAAAGCCCACGACGCTGACCGCGCCGGTGAGGATCACGTGGTCGCGACCCAAGTCGACCTGCACATTCTGGTAGGGCAGATCGGGAGAGCCGGCGACCAGCGCTGCGATCTCCTGGTTCAGGGTCGCTTGGGTGTACCGGATCTGCACCGGCCGGCCTATGGCGGATCGTTCCATTTCGGCGTCCAAGCCCATCAGCCGCTCGATGTTGGGGTTGGCCATCAGCAAGGGGCTGGTGATAGGCAGCGGGGTGGGTGGATCGGTGGCTACCGGTGGCGCAGTAGCCGTCGATGTTGGCGCAGGTTTCGGAGTGGTGGTTGCCGTCTTGGTGGCCCCTGGCGAGGGCTCTGCTGTGGCGGACGCGGTGCTTCGTTCTGTTGGTGACGGGGTGGGCGATGGCCGAACGGGCGTCGCCTGAGCCGGACCGCTACTGGGACCGGCTTCGGTTTCGGTCGGCGCAACGGTGTGTGTTGGCACGTTGGCCAGGGCCGTGGCAGTGGCCACGGTGGCCCTGGCCGTTGCTCCGGCCACGATGCGCTCCCACAAAGCGACGGCGGTCGCTTGGCGCTCGCGGACATAGGTCTCCACCCCCAGGTCCACGACGTCGCTGACAAGCAAGCCCACGCCGGCAGCGATCGCCAACCACAAGAGGAGGTTGACAATGGCAAAGAGGGTCAAGCACCCCCGTCGAGATAGTCGCTCATTCATCAATCTATACCTTGTTGCCCTTCACTCATCCAGACGCAACGGTCTGGGTCTCTGTTCCATCCATATCTTCCAGCAACGTCCGCAGCTTGGCGACAGATGCCTGGGTCAGGGGGTGGTCCGGCAGGAAGGGACACGCCTGGGAGTGGCCGGTGGACGGTTCATAGGTGCCAATCTCCCGGGCGATGTCCATGATCTCGGTCTTGTCCAGGCCGATCAAGGGCCGCAGGATCGGTTTTGAGATGCCGTAGGAGATGACCTCCAGGTTGCTCAGGGTCTGGCTGGCGACCTGGCCCAGGGAGTCGCCGGTCACCAGGGCCGAGGCGCCCATCTCTTCCGCAATCTCGGCCGCTTTGGCCAGCATGGCTCGCTTGCAGAAGAGGCACGCCCACCGCTCCTGGCGAAGCTCGCGCAGGCGAGCCAGGTCCGGCCCGAGGATATACTCGTGCGAAAGGATGATCGGTCGCAAGGGACGGCCGTAGGCGTGCCGGTTCAGGCTATCGATGATGGCTTGGACCTGGCTGCTCTGGGCTTGGCTGACGCTAAAGTGCACAGGGATGATCCCGCACCCGCGCTTCATCATCAGCCAGGCGGCTACAGGCGAGTCGATACCGCTGGACAGCAACGCGACCACCTTGCCCTGGCTGCCCAAGGGCAACCCACCGGGACCGGGTATCGTCTGGCCAAAGACCAGGACGCGGTCGGTGCGAACCTCCACGCCGATGTCCACATCGGCTTCTTTGGATAGATCGACCCCCGCACCGGTCGCCTGTACGATGGCCTCCCCCACCCGCCGCTCGATCTCGGGCGAGATGTAGGGAAAGGATTTGTCGGCCCGCCGGGCCTGCACGCGAAAGGTACGCGCTGGGTCCAGGCCCGCATGGCGGGCGGTGGCAACGCCCGCCTCGATGATCCGATCCAGATCGGGCGGCACGACCTCCACGGGGCTCAGGGAAACAATGCCAAACACGCGCCGGACCGCTTCAATCGCCTCCGGCACCTGGGGCGTATCCAGATAGATGCGCTGCCCCTCCTGCCAAACCTTGCCCTCGATGCCCTCGATCTTGAGGCACACCCGGACATTCCGCCGCAGCTTGCGGAAAAAGTATCTGCGGTTCTGGCCCTTGAGGCCGATCTCGCCATAGCGCAACATGATCCAGCCCATCAGAGCCACTCGTTCCTTTGATACCAGGCCGCCGTCTCGACCAGGGCCTGGTCCAAGTCGTACTGGGGTGCAAAGCCCAGATGGCGGCGCACCTTTTCTCCCGAACATAACCAATAGGGCTGCCGCAGATCAATCACCCGCTGGTCATTCAGCAGGGCGGGCTTGCCTGTCACCTGTCCCTGGATCCGGGCCCACAGTGAAATAGGACCCAGCACGGCCAGCGGCAGGGTGATCTGCAGCGGTTCCTTGCCCATTGCCCGGGCAATCCCCTCCGCTAGCTCCGAATAGCTATAGACATAACTGCTCGCAAAAAAGATCTCACCTTCCGCGGCCTTGGCCTCCAGGGCGCTGATGATCACGTCGATCAGATCGTGTATATAGATGAGACTGTACAAACGCGGCGACCGTCCCAGGTGCAGGCTGAACCCGTAGCGCACCATCTCGAAATAGGCAAAGAAATCGCGGTCGCGGGGGCCAAACACCGCCGCCGGCCGCACGATGGTCAGCGGCAGGCGCCCGTTCAGCGCCCGCAGCCTCTCTTCGGCGGCCGCCTTGCTTTTGCCGTACCAGGTGATGGGCTGCAGGGGGCGCGACTCGTCCAGGAAATCTTCCGGATCTTGGGATGGCCCGGCAGCCGCGGCACTGGACACATACAGAAAGCGCTCCAGGCCGGGATTGGCCTCCAGGCAAGCGCGGGCCAACCGATCGGTGCCGGCGGCATTGACCTCAAGGAAGGTCGCCTCGTCCAGGGCACGGGTCAGGGCCGCGCAGTGGCATACCAGGTCGACCTCGTCACAGACTTGGGCTAGCCCGTTGGGTTGCCGCAGATCGCTGTAGGCCCATTCGACGGGCAGGTCGCGGATGAAGGTTAGGTCACTCGTGCGCCGCACCGCGCAGCGAACCTGGTAGCCCCGCTCCAGCAGGGCCTCTGTCAGGTGGGAGCCTACAAAGCCGTTGGCCCCCGTGACCAGGACGCGCTTGGGTTGCTGAGTCATTGGTTCATACGTTTCTGGTAGAGGGGCTGCCGGCGGTGCCGCACACACGACAAGCCGCTCGACAAGAGCGGCTTGCACCCAGCCCCCGCTATCTTGGCCGCCACGTACAGTGGCGGGTATATGTAACAGTCAATCGCTTCCATCAAGCAGTCAAGACGGCAAGCATGGCGCAAGTCTAACATAAGGTACGTGTTTTGTCAACAGTACCATGGTGCTGCGTGGCGCCTGCGCCGCCCCGTTCCCGGTGCCCGATGCACGGTTTTTTCTTGAGAAACAGTACCGGTACATGCGATCGAAGCTGGAAATCGATTGGCAAGGTGCAACGGATCGGGGACTGGCCCCGTCGATCCTATTATACCACGAGAGTGCGGGTTTCTTGACCACTGTTTGCAATTGGATGGCACCGGAGGTATGCCAGCGATGAGGACAGAGCGAACCAGCACGGAGGGGATTGGGGATTTTTCTCACCAACGTCCCCGGGCAGGCCGCCACGCGGCCGGGGAAGGCGACTCGGGCTTATGGGGGCGCGAACCAGGTCACTGATCACCGGGTAGCCGTTTGATATGGCCTAATCCCTGCCCGAGGCCAATCTGGCGGCGGGCACCGTGGCAGACAAGACGGAGTCTGTCTATCCTGACCCTGGATGACGGCCCGGCCCAAGCCATTGCTGGCATCTTGGCCGGCGACAGTGATGGCACCAGCTAGGTCGTCGCCGGTCAAGATGCCGGGATTCTATCCGGTCCACTAGATCATCGATGGCAAGCAGTTGGTGACGGGGTTGAAGGCTGCGCGCAGCCTCGCTAGGGACCGTAGGTCACGGTCAGTTCGGGCGCGTTGCCGGTGCCGAAAAAGTTCTCGGGCGATTCGATGGACGCCCAGTCCTCTTCTCCGTCGCCATCGGTCTCCCGCTCCCAACGGATGCGCACCTGGAAGCGACCGCGCCCCACAGCGATATCCTCCGCGATCCACTGCCTCAGCTTGGGGGCGGTCACGACGTACCAGGTCTTGCGCTGGGTCTGCGGATCAAGAACGAGGCTGTCCAAGGGGGCCTGGTGAAAGGCTGCATCCTCGAGGCGGGCTCCATAAGCCACGTGTTCCAGGACGAGGCGGCCAAGTTTGCCGTAGGGATTGCCGCCAACCCTGACCTGGAAGAAGCGGAGTTCAGCCGCCTGGATGGACCTGGGCCAAGGGATGGCCGACAGATCGAAGCTCATGAACCCGCGCCACACGACCTCCACACCGGCGGGGTTGATCTCGGCGTTGGCGGCCAGGATGTCGTGCCGGGTGGAACCGCGGTTGTCATTGGAACGGTAGCCGTCCAGCGGTCCCTCGCTCTCCAGCACTACCGTGCCTCTGTTCCCGGTAGCACCGACGCTGACAGTGGTTGAGGCGTAGCTCCGGCCACCCGGCCCTTCGGCGCTCAGTATGTAGGTCGTCGTTCCACTGGGGCAGACGACGGTATTCCCAGGGGTGCCGATGCCGCCGATGCCCGGTTCGATGCCGGCCCAAGATGCGCCCAAAACGGAACCCCAGAACAATGTGGTGCACTGGCCGCGATCGATCAATGGCGGATTGGCCAAAAAGTACTCGATTGTGGGCGGCGTGGCAGGGGCCGAGCGAAGCATAGCGGGCCCGGCGGCCATTGACGCGGCGACCTCGGGCTGCAGCATGGGCAGGTCTTCCAGCGAGAACGATCCTTCTTGTGGCACGGGCACGGGCGCGCCCTCTGGCTGGAGCGGTTCTTCGGGCGCCACGGGGGCCCCTGACTCCGGCTGAAAGAGCGCAGCCTCCAGCGGCTGGCTGTGGTCCCATTGCAGCCAGGCAATCCCGGCCACCCAGAGGCAGGCCAGCGTGACGACGGCCAGTACAGCAGCGACGGCACCTACCCACAGAAGGCCCTTGGGCCTCTTGGTGTGCGGTTGACCGGTAGTGGGGATTGAGGAAGTGCTTTCCTCAACCTCAACGGTTTCTGGTTTGGGTGTTTGGGCTTTGGTCATATTGGTCCCCTTCTTTTCTTTGGACTGCGGATGCTTGCTCATTCTCTGCCCAGTATCAATTATACTGCTGTCTGGTACGGTTGTCAATCAAGTTCGAGATCTGTGCGACTAGCGACCCCCCCGTTGACAAGACCCCGGCCACCTGGTATCATCTGCCCTGCATAACAAGAGGCTGGAGGCAAATACCGTGCATCGCCAGTACCCGCCAGCGCCGATTGTCGCAGTCGGCGTGATCATCCGCCAGGGCGACCAGATCGCGCTCATCCAACGGGCCAAGGAACCGGCCAAAGGGCTGTGGACCTTCCCCGGGGGGGCCATCGAGCTGGGCGAGTCACTGCAGGAGGCGGCCCGGCGTGAGGCGCTGGAAGAGACCGGCCTGAAGGTTCAGGTCGGCGAAGTAGCCACGGTCATCGACTATGTCGCGCGGGATGCAGATGGCCGTGTAATCTACCATTATGTGATCGTCGACTACTGGGCGCAGCCGGTTTCCGGTACCCTGCGGCCGGGGACCGACGCCCAGGACGCCCGCTGGTTCAACCGTGCCGGCCTAGAGCAAGTGGCTATGACCGAAAAGGCCGGCGAGTTGGCCCGCGAATTGTTGGATGGTGCCCTACCCGCCGGAACTGGCACCGTCTAGCGCGATCGATCCCGGTCTGCCAGCAGCGCTTCCACCTCGCTCCGGGTGGGCAATCCGCGGCGCCCGCCCAGAGTCTGGCAGTTGATGGCAGCCACCGCATTGGCAAAGAGGGCCACCCGCGCTAGGTCCCAGTCCTGCAGCATGGCATATAGGAATCCGCCATGAAAGGCATCGCCGGCGCCGGTGGTATCGATGGCATCCACGGCAAAGCCTGGGATGTGGAGACCCGCCTCTTGCGAGCCCGCGGTCCACACCTGACAACCGCGTGCGCCCAGGGTGACCACCAGCAACTCCGGACCCTGTGCCAGCAGGGCACGCGCCGCCCTGGCCGGTTCGGAGATGCCGGTGCAGGCGGCCGGGAAGGGTTCGGCGACCACCAGCCAGTCGACCAGGGGTAGGAGCTCCTCCACCCCCAGCCGGGGATGGTTACCATCGAAGCAGACCTTGACGCCCGCCGCCTTGGCCCAGCCGGCAGCCTGGATCGCGGCGTGCATGAACTGGCCATCCAGGTGCAACGCTCGCGCCGATTGGATGTAAGTCCGATCAGCTGCATCGAGCACCAGAGCGGTCGCTTCCACGCGGGGATGGCACAAGATGGACCGCCGGGCGGTAGCCTGGTCGACCAGGATCAGGCAGACGTTGGTGCCCGCCCGCCGGTCGATGCGGAGCCGGGTCACGTCCACCCTTTCGCAGTCGAACTGGTCCCGTAGCCAACGGCCTTCCCGATCCTCGCCCAGGACTCCTATGTAGCCGGTGCGTGCCCCTAGACGGGCCAAGGCGGTCAGCGCGGTGCCCACTTGGCCGCCGCCATCGTGCACAAGGTCGGCCAGGTGTACCATGTGCACGTCGTCGAATTCGGGGACGCGCGGCGCAATGGCCAGAATGTCGTGGACGCAGTACCCCAATCCGACGACATCGAGTGGTGAGCTCATATTAGCCTTCCCTGCTCCTTGTCCGGCAGTCGTGGCAGTGGTACACGGGCAGGTGATGCTCTGCGGCCAGGATGCCGGCGATCAAGCTTATGCCGGCGCAAGGGGCGCCGCCCAGCCACAGGACGTGGGACAGGGCCTCCCGGGCCGGGGTCTGCCACGCAGCGGGATCAGGATCAACCAACCGACTCGCCCACCATTTTCTTCAGAGCATCCTCGTCAAGCACGGGCACGTCCAGCTTCTCGGCTTTGGCCAGCTTGGATCCGGCGCGTTCCCCGGCCACCAAGTAGTCCGTCTTGCCGCTCACCGAGCCGGTGACCCGGCCCCCGTGGGACTGCACGAAGGCTTTGGCCTGCTCGCGGCTCATCGTCGGCAGGGTGCCGGTAATGACAAAGGTCAAGCCCTCCAGAGGCTGGCCGCCGGCGATCTCTACTTTCTCGGCCTCGGTGCGGACGCCCGCTGCTTTGAGTTTTTCGACCACCTGCCGATTGGGCTCGTGCGAGAACCAGTCAACCACGCTGGCCGCCAGCTTGGGGCCAATGCCCGGGATCTGTTCCAGTTCCTCCTGTGGCGCGGCGGCCAGCGCGTCCAAGGAGCCAAAGTGATCCATCAGCAGCTGGGCGACTGTGACCCCTACACCTTGAATGCCCAGGGCTGCAAGCAAGCGAGCGGGCGAGCGTTCCTTGCTGGCTTCGATGGCGGCCATCAGATTCGATACTTTTTTCTCGGCAAATCCCTCCAGGGGCAGAATCTGCTCCTCCGCCAGGTAGTAGATGTCGCCCACATCGTGGATAAACCCTTGGTCGACAAAGAGGGCGGCTTGTTGGATGCCAAAGCCTTCGATGTCCATCGCGCCGCGGCTGACAAAATGCTCCACGCTGCGCACCAACTGGGCCGGGCAGGCGGCATTGACGCAGTAGGTGGCCACTTCGCCCTCGGGCCGCTCCACAGGCTCCCCACAGACGGGGCAGCGATCAGGCATCTGCCAGACCTGGGCATCCGGTGGGCGTAGCTCCAGGATGGGGCCCAGAACCTGGGGGATGACTTCGCCGGCGCGCTTGACTACCACCATATCACCTTCGCGGATGTCGCGCTCGGCCACATAGTCAGCGTTGTGCAAAGTGGCATGGCTCACCGTCACACCGCCGATGCGCACCGGCTCCAGCTCGGCGCCGGGGGTCAGGCTGCCGGTGCGGCCGACATTGACCACGATCCGGTTCAGGCGGGTCACCGCTTCGGGCGACGGGTACTTGTAGGCCGTCGCCCAGCGCGGCGCATTGCCCACGGCGCCCAGGCGATGCTGGGTGGCAAAATCATCGATCTTGATCACCAGCCCGTCTGCCTCGAAGTTGAGCCGGGCCCGTTCCTCCTCCCAGCTGACACAATACGCTACTACCTCTTCAAAATCCTCGAAGCGGCGGTTCTGGTCGCTGACGGGAAAGCCCAATGCCCGCAAGTAGGCCAGTGCGTCCCACTGGCTGGTGAGTTGTGGTCTGCCCTCCAACTCGACCACGTTGTAGCAGTAGAGGCTCAACGGGCGCGAGGCGGTGATGGACGAGTCGAGGACGCGCAGGCTGCCGGCGGCTGTGTTGCGCGGGTTGGCGTAGGTCTTCTCTCCGGCCTCCTCCTGGGCACGGTTAAAGGCCTCAAAGGCGTCGATGGCCATAAAGGCCTCACCACGCACCACCAGCCTGGCCGGTGCGGCCATACTGGCGTCGGCGTGCATCCCCTCCGGGGCGGGCAAGGGGATGCGGAGGGGCAGGGACCGCACCGTGCGTAGGTTGGCCGTGATATCCTCACCACGCCGGCCATCGCCACGCGTCGCACCCAGAGTGAATATGCCATCGACATAATGCAGAACGACGGTCAGCCCGTCGATTTTGGGCTCGACGACATACGCCGGCTCCGGGGTGTCCTCCGGCAACAGGCGCCGGAAGCGGTCGCGCCAAGCACGCAACTCGTCGGGGTTGAAGGCGTTGCTCAGGCTGAGCATAGGGCGTGGGTGCTCGACCGCGGTGAACTCCTCGCGCAGCTCGCCGCCGACACGCAGAGTGGGCGTGTCCGGTGTGATCAGCTCGGGATGGGCCGCTTCCAGTTCCTGGAGTTCACGATACAGGGTGTCGTAGGCATCATCGCTAATGACGGGGTCGTCCAAAACGTGGTACCGATAGCTGTGATAGCGCAGTTGCTCCCGTAGCTCTTTTGCACGCTCAGCCGCATCCATAGCCTGCACCTCCTTCGTCCGGCGTGCCGCCGGTTAGGTTGCGGTGTATTGTAGCATGGTTTGTGCGCAGAGAGAAATCTCCCCGGGAGCGCCAAGCTGCGGCTCCCGGGGAGACAGCGGATCAGGGATGGTTCCTGGTGACTAGTGGCAGGTAGGCGGGCCAGCGGATGGTAAGACCATCGCCGAACCAATATCCCTGACTGATCACATAATGGGCACTGGCCGGGTATTGTGGCTGGGGAGGACGGGGGCTGGTGACGGCCTGGCCCACCGTACCGTTGACCCGGTAGCTGGCCGAGCTCACCGCGTGCCCGCCCCCGCCGATGACGTGCCATTCCAGGTTGTAACTGGCAGAGGTCT
>JASFOV010000056.1:0-13788 GCA_050116355.1 Anaerolineae bacterium | reverse complement strand
ATGCGCCCGTATCGCCGGCAGCCGCTGCGAGATCTGGGAGGCAACGTCTATCGCCGCCTTCTCCAGGATTTGGGTGGCCAGGCCGTGCAGGAGTGGGGCGCCACCAAGTTCCAGGATCTGGATCAGGACAGCCAGCGCGTCCTCAGTGCATACTTGGGCCGGCGCATTATGTCACGTATCGAGCAACGTGTGCTACTGCATACCATCAGCCGCCTGTGGATCGACTATCTGACCGACATTGAAGACCTGCGGCGTGGCATTGGACTGGAGGCGTTCGGGCAGCGGGATCCACTGGTCGAGTACAAGCGACGTGCTTTTGAGCTGTTTGAAGAGCTTGGAGACAATATCCGCCGCATTGCGGTACGCTCCCTGTTCCGGCAGTCTCCCGCGCCCTTGGCGCCTGAATAGGGTCGAGCCGGCGGATTACGTACCCATCTACCACGACGTTTGATTTTTTTGGACTATGATGTTACAATAAGACCATTGACACAACGACCATTCGCCCCGTGTCACTGGTGAGAACACCAGAAAACCGGCTCTGTACCGGAAGACGCCCTAGGGAAACCGGCAGCGGGGTGTGAAACCCCAAGAACAAAGGGAGGTGCAACGTTGGTCTTCAGCGGAGAAGATTTCACCACGAGGCTTATGAACGACATGGATCCCCAGCTTCTAGATCTGGTCAAGGACAAGGTGAACTCGTTCATCAAATGGGACCTGGTCCGCTTCTTGCGGGAAAACCCCAATACGGCTGATACCGCCGAGAACATCGCCAAGTATATCGGTCGGAATGCTGCCACTGTCGAGCCGGAGCTCCGCGAACTCGTACAGAGTGAGATCATGGAAGTCCGCCCCGTGGAAGGTATATCCGTTTACTCCCTGACCACAGACGCGGAGACCAAGGAGCTGTTGGACCGTTTCATCAAGGCATGTGAAGACCGTCATTTCCGCGTCAAGGTTATCTACCACATTGTCCGTGGCATGCGCTAGCCACCACACTTGGGTGAATAGGCAACGCAACGACACCACAGGACTCGTGCGCCGACAGGAGGCACAATCATATGAGCACTGAACGCGTGAAAACCGACATCAAAGGCTTGGACGAAATGCTTCAAGGCGGCTTTCTGCCCCAGACCGCCAATCTCGTCGAGGGCCCACCCGGCACGGGCAAAAGCACTTTGGGCATGCAGTACATCTATAACGGCATCCGCTACCACAACGAGCCAGGCCTGATCGTCACCTTTGAAGAGTTTCCTCAACAGTATTATCGCGATGCAGAGGGGTTTGGCTGGGATTTCCGCCAGCTGGAGCGTGAAGGCAAATTGCGGGTGATCATGACCAGCCCCGAGGTAAGCCGAGCAGACCTGGAGAGCGTTGGGGGAACGATTGAGACCCTGGCTCGCGAGATGGGGGCCCGCCGCGTTCTAGTCGACAGCATTTCGCACTTTGACCAGCTGACGGAAGATCCGGTCGAGCTCCGTTCAGTGGTCTATGGCTTCATCAATGCACTCAAACGGGAAGGATTGACCAGCATCCTCACTCGCGAGAGCCCGGTCCTGTTGGGTGGCGACGAGGGAGATAACGCGATCGCTTTCGTGGTGGATTCTTACACGCTCCTGCGCTACGTCGAAATGGACAGTGCCATTCGCAAAGCCCTCCTGGTCCTGAAGCTCCGCGGCAGCGATCATGCCAAGGACATCCGCCAGTTCGAGATCACCGACCAAGGTCTCGAGATTATGTCCAAGTTCGAGGGCCAAGAAGGCATCCTAAGCGGTAGCCCTCGGCGGATGGCCGACGCTTTTGTCGAGGCATTCGGCTAGCTCGCCCACTGTCCAAGAGACCAGTCTTCACTGTCACCCCGGGGGGTGGGAGCGTCTCAGGCAGATCTCTGACCACGATAAACAGGTCTGTACCAAAACGGCACTGAATCACATACTCCGGAGTTCGGGAGAGCAGACTTGATTCACACTTTCAGCTCTATCCTAATTCTCTACAGTTGGATTGTGACCGCAATCCTGATTGGCTTTCTCTTTCTGATTGGTCGCTTCTATGAGCTCAAGTTCGGGCAAAAGTCAAACTACCAGTGGCTTTTGCTGCCACTTGCTCTGTTCGTGATTGCAGCCCTTTGGGATGCATTCTTGGCGAACAGCTACACCGGGGATCCTCTCTTGGACTTTGTCGGAGCCATCGGCCCCGACTTGTTGCTACTCCTGGGCGGGTTGGTTCTTCTCGCATTGAGTTATTCACTGTATCGAATGATGATGGGGCGCAAACGATGAACATCATCAGCGCCATCATTGGTTCTGTTGGGGCGCTTTCCCTCCTCGGCATGCTGGTCATCCTTGCTCAGTTTGGCCGCAAACTGGGCGCTGTCACTCACATGAAGCCCTACTACCGCGGCTATTACGGAGCCATCGCTCTACTGGGGCTGGCTCTGGTGACGCGGTTCGTGCGAGCCTCTGTGTTTTGGGCCCCACCCGGGGAGATCCCTCAACTACTCAACTCATCCCTCTTCTACCTATTCCTATACCACATCCCTCTGGCCTTGGGCCTAACCCTTGGACTGGGACTCACTTGGTACTACTGGAGCTGGTTGCTGAAAGAACGATAGTGGATGGTTGACCGTTTCCAACATCTCTTTGACAACCTTGTTGCAGAGGTTGTTGTGATCGACCGGGATCTCAGGATTACGTATGCGAATCCTGCCTGGATACGTCGTGTTGGCCTACCCCTCTCACAGATCCAGGGTCAAAGCTGCTATCACATTCTGTCCGAGTTGGATGCGCCTTGTACCATCGAGACTTGTGCAATGCAACAAGTACTCGACACCAAAGAACCCCTTCAGGGAGACTGTCCCGGGCTAGTACCTCCGCTACAAGCATGGAACCGCCAGCTCACTGCCTCACCTGTACTCGATCCAGACGGCAGAATTAGCCAAGTCGTACTCATCCTCACCCCGACCGCCGACGATGCCCAACCCGCTCCCTCCACAATGGACAGTGGAGCCTCTGATCCTCAATCGGATGAGGACCAGGCGACACCGGCCATGATCCAGGGTACAGCAAGAGCCACGCGCAAAACGGCGGCACAGAGCGAGAGCCTGCAAGCCGCCCAATTCAGACTGATCAGCGAGATCAGCCAGCGAGCCTTGTCGATCTTGGACCGCGACAATCTTCTTGAGTTTGCGGTGCAAGCGATCCACCAGCACTTCCCCTGCCAATATGTGGACGTTCTGCTCATCGAGACCGCGGAAAACAACATCGTTTTGCAGGCGTCCAGCCAGCCCCCGGGCAGCGGTGAACAGCACAAGAGCAGGAAGAAGTTCCGGCTTGGGAAGGGTGTCATCGGGCATGTGGCAGAAACGGGTCAAGCCTACAGAGCCGGTGAAGTAAGCCAGGATGCCTACTATGTACCTGACGAGTCCAAGCCGGGGATCAGGTCGGAACTAGCAGTCCCCATCAAAGTTGGCGATCGCGTCCTGGGAGTACTGGACCTGAACAGCGTCGAATCCAACGCTTTCGACGACAATGACTTGCTCGCAGCACAAGGGGTGGCCGATCAGCTGGCAATCGGTCTCGAGAATGCGCGTTTGTTCGCCTCTGAGCGCCAGCGTCGTAGAGAGCTGCGGAGTATACAGACGACGGCTGTTGCCCTGGGAACACAACGGGAGCTGGAACCTCTCCTAGACCAGGTTGTGACCCAAGCAGCCAACGCCTTTCATGCCGAAGCGGCAGCGCTCTTGCTGTGGGATTCGGATCAGGAGGCCCTAGAAGTCCGCGCCAGTTGCGGCTTGTCGGACCAATACAAAGGGGAACAGCGGGTCACACGGGAACGGTGGGAAGCGTACCTCACCACTCACGATCAGCCCTTCCCGCTCTATATCCCCGATCTGCGGGAAGAACCACTCGGCGACCGGACCCTCATCATCAGTGAAGATATCAAGAGTGTGCTGGCCGTTCCCTTGAGATTTCAGGATCACTTGATAGGCATCTTGAGCATCTACTCCATCGGCCAGCCGCGCCAATACAACCCCACCGAGATCGAGTTAGCCGAGGCGTTTGCAGCTCAAGCAGCTGTCTCTATCGCCAATGCGCAACTCCACGAACAGAGCAGGCAGTACGCAGAACAGATCGCTGAGAGGGCGGAGCGCTTGGCGCTCGTGAACCGCATCTCGACAGCTGTAAGCTCCACGCTTGATCTGGATGAAATTCTCAATACAGCTGTCCATGAGATGGCTCGAGTGTTCGAAGTCAAGCAGTGCGGGATCATCCTTTTCGATCCAGACACCGAATACGGCCTGGTGGCTGCCGAATACCAAGAGGAGCCAGACAATTCGGCCCGAGACGTGCGCCTTCCCCTGTCCGATAGCCCCTCACTCGAACATATCCTGGAAACCAAATTGCCGTTGTCCATCGCTGACGCTCGCTCGGATCCGATGCTGGACAACATTCGCGATGTCATTAAGGCGAGAAAAATCAAGTCAATCCTAATTGTCCCCCTAATTGCCAAAGGCACAGTGCTGGGGACCATTGGTCTCGACGCCATCGACGAGCCCCGTGTCTTTACGCCGGAGGAAGTGAACCTAGCCGAAACGATCGCCAGCCAGATCGCCTCAGCGATTGACAACGCCCGGCTATTTGCCGCCGAAGGGCACCGTCGCCGCGAAGCGGAGACCCTGCAGGCGGCCACGCAAGCGCTGAGCACCACCCTCGATCTGCAGGGCATCTTTGAGATCATTCTGAGCGAGCTTCAGCAGGTCGTGCCCTACGACAGCGCCTCCGTCCAGCAGCTGGTAGGCGACCGCATGAAGCTGATCGGTGGGCACGGGTTCCCGAACCTGGACGAATTGCTGGGGATCGAGTTCGATCTATCCGAAAAGGACAACCCCAACTACCTTGTCGTGGAGAGGCGCACCCCCCTGATCTTGACCGATGCACCGGCTCGATACGAGGGGTTTCTGCGCGAACCCCACGCCGAAGCCAGCATTCGCTCTTGGCTGGGCGTGCCCTTGCTGTTCGGCGACCAACTCATCGGCATGCTGGCCCTGGACAAACATGAGCCGGACTACTACACAGAGGAACACGCGCGACTGGCATCCGCTTTCGCAGCCCAGGCCGCCATCGCCATCGAGAATGCGCGGCTGTACGAAGAAACCCAACAACGGCTCCTCGATCTGACTCGCGTCTTTGTCACCAGCGAAGATCTGTCCACCTCCCTCGACCTAGATCGGGTGCTCCACATCGCCGGCAAACGCATCACTGAGGCCTTGTCTGCCGATGGCTGCACCATTTCGTTTTGGAACCGGGAACGGGATTGCCTAGAGACTCTACTCGACTTCTCCGCTACGGAGGAGTGGCAGGGAACCGAGGCGCCGGGCACAACGTACGATCTCGACGAATTCCCAGCCATCCGGCAAGTTCTTACCACGCGCCAACCGCTTACCCAACGCGTGAGCGACCCCAGTGCTGATCCCCGAGAAATGGCGCAGACGATCCAGAGCAACGTCAAGTCGTTGCTGATGGTGCCGATGGTCGTGCGTGATAGCGTGTTTGGCCTTCTGGAGATCATGGAGATCGAGACCGAGCGCAGCTACACTGCTACAGAGATCAGCCTGTGCCAGACGCTCGCCAACCAGACGGCCGCTGCGTTGGACAACGCCCAGCTAATGCGGCAAGCTGAGGATCGGGCTCGGGAGATGAGCGCGTTCGCCGCCATCGGCCAAGCCATGACCACACTCGATCTTGACCAGGTTCTCAACACAATCGCCGAGCACGCGCTGAGCACCGTCCAGGCCCAGATAGCTTCCGTCTACTTGCTGGACGCAGACAAGGAGCGACTGCAACCATGGTCGGTACAAGGTCTGGCCCAAGAAGAACTGGGCGAGGCAGACTTTGTCATCGGCGAAGGCACCATCGGACAGGTGGCGCAGAGCGGCAACCCGTTGCTTGTTCCCGATACAACCCAAGACGACGTCTTTGTGGCCAAGACAGAGGCCGCTCGCCGCATCCGAAATACCCTGACCGTTCCACTCACGGTGAAAGACGAGGTAATCGGCACGCTGGAGGTCTGCAACAAGATCACAGGCACTCAATTCACCGGCTCAGACCAAAGGGTGCTCACTGCCTTCGCTTCGCAAGCGGGCATTGCCATCGACAACGCCCGTTTGTACCAGCAGGTCAGCATCCATCTGGAAGAAGTTCTGCTTCTAAACCAGGTCGCCCGGGCAGCCACAAGCACGTTGGACTTTGACGAGGTGGTTCACCAGACGCTGGAGGTTCTGCTGGGGACCCGAAACATCGAGCGAGTGAACATCCTGATGGTCGACGATGTGCGGGGCGAACTCTGGCTGCACCCTGCCCTGGCCAAGAGTGATCTTTTCCCCCGGCGCGCCGACTTTCGTCTTCCACTCGGCCAGGGGATCACCGGTTGGGTGGCCAAGACAGGAGAGCCGCTTCTGGTGCCTGATGTGCGCCAAGAACCCCGCTACCGGGCTGGGTACCCCGATACACTCAGCGAGTTGTGCGTCCCATTGCGTGTTGGCGATCGCATCATCGGTGTGCTGGATGTACAGAGCACCCAGGCCCATGCCTATTCTGAAGATGATCTGCGCCTGCTGACGACGCTAGCGAGCCAACTGAGTACGGTGATTGACAACGCACGACTGTTTGAAGAGACACAACAGCGCGTGCGGGCCCTGACAGCTCTGACCCAGGTCGGAGTAGCGCTTAACGAGGCCAAAGATCTCAATACAGTTCTCGATATCGTGTTGGAGCAGGCCCTTGCCCTTCTCAACTGTCAAGAAGGATCGGTCATCCTCATTGATCCTCCGGGCAGCGAGACGCTTCGGATCGTGGCTGAGCGCAATCTGGGCCCAGAATTGGTCGCCGCGTTCAACTCCCGGCCCGTTGCCATTCGCGAAGGCACGTACAAACGCGCCTTCGAGAGCCAGCGAATTGTGGAGGTACCTGACACGGCCTCCGACCCGGATTTTCTGCACGATGTTGGCTCGAAAGCCAAAGAAGTGACAAACGTCCCATTGCTCACCGATCAGGGGGCCATCGGCCTGATCGCTGGAGATGGACTTCCACGCGACGACACAACCCGGCAGCTCCTCTCGGCCCTGGCCGACATGGCTGCAGTAGCCATTGAGAAGGAACGCCTGCACCAAGAGACCGCCAACCGCCTCTCAGAGGTATCGACCCTCTACACCCTTTCTACCCAGATAACCAGCAGCCTCTCGCTGTCACCGGTTCTGGATGCCATTGTGACCATTCTCCAGCTCACGCTCGATTGCCGGGCCTGTGCCATCCTACTGATCGACGGCACAGGCGAGAATCTCATCCTACAGGCGGCCAGCGGTACAGCCCAGCAGTGGGAGGGAATTGCCCGGCTCAAGATCGGGGAAGGGGTGAGTGGCCGGGTGATTGAGGAGCGACGAGCGATCTATGTGCCCGACACGCACAAAGAACCGGATTTCATCTTCTTCGATCGGAACATCCGCTCGCTGCTGGTTGTCCCCCTGATCGTCCGTGGCAAGGCCATCGGTACACTGAGCATCGACGACTATGAGCCCTACGCCTTCCAGGACGAAGCCAGACTATTGACCATCGCCGCAGCCCAGGCAGCCGTTGCCATCGAAAACGCCCGGCTTCACGAAAGCCTGCAGACAAGCTATGCCGAGCTGGAACAATCCTACGAAGAGCTGCGGCAACTGGACAAGATGAAGTCCGAGTTTGTCCAAAACATCTCCCACGAATTGCGCACTCCGTTGACCTTCATCAAAGGCTATGTAGAACTGTTGCTGGAGGGCGAACTGGGTGAGACGAGCGACGAGCAGAAAATGGCCCTAAGGATCGTGGGCTCCAAAGCAGAAAGCCTGGCCAGCCTTGTCGACGATATTATCTCCCTGCAGCATGCCGAACGGAAGCGCCGGAAAATGGCAGAATTTTCGTTGGCCGAACTGGGCCACGATGCTGTACGCTCCGCACAGGCCAGTGCTCTGGAGCTCGGCGTCACCCTACGGGATGAGATCCCCGACAAGCTGCCCACTGTCATCGGCGACCGGCAGAGAGTGGGCCAAGTCTTTGACAATCTGCTGCAAAACGCGCTCAAGTTCACCGACACCGATGGCACGATCACGGTTCGCATGCAAGAGGAGGAAGGCTTTATCCGGGTTGAGGTTAAGGACACGGGCATTGGAATCCCTCCCGACCAGCTAGCCCGGATTTTCGACCGGTTCTACCAAGTCGATGGAACACCAACACGTCGCTTTGGTGGAACGGGTTTGGGCCTGGCTATTGTCAAGCAAATTGTCGAGACCCATGGTGGACAAGTAGGCGTTGAGAGTGAGCCCGGCAAGGGTAGTCTTTTCTATTTCACCTTACCCCAAACTGACCGCGCTGAAGATCCAGGAGGTCAATAGCGCCATGCCGATACGTACGTTCAACGAGTTGTTGGAAGCTGCCAGAGCCAAAGGCCCCAAGACGGTGGCCGTCGCAGCGGGCCACCAGTCAGAGGTCATGCTGGCTGGCTTGGACGCAGAGATGGCCGGGCTGGCGGAGGTGATCCTGGTTGGTGACAGCGGCAGAATCTGGCAGATCGCCCGCGATGAAGAGTTTGACATTTCACGGATGGAAGTGGTGGATGTGCCCCACGATCGGGAAGCCGCCTGGCAGGTAATGAAACTCGTCAGCGAGGGCAAAGCCGACATCGCCATGAAGGGCCGGGTTGAAACCAGTGATTTCTTGCGAGCAGCGCTGAGCAAAGAACTTGGTCTGCGCACGGGCAAGCTCTTCAGCCATGTGGCCGCCTTTGAGATACCGGAGTTCGATCGTCTGATCTTTATCAGTGATGCAGGCGTCATCGTAGCCCCCGACCTGGAACAAAAAGTTGAAATCGTTCAGAACGCCATTATGGTCGCCCACGCCATGGAGATTCGCTTGCCACGAGTGGCCGTTCTGGCCGCGACGGAAGTGGTGAATCCCAAGATCCCAACCACCCTTGACGCCGCCAACCTGTCCAAGATGGCCGACCGGGGTCAAATTAAGGGGGGGCTAGTAGATGGACCGCTGGCGCTGGACAATGCCATCTCGCCCGAATCAGCCCAGATCAAGGGCATCAAGAGCGAGGTTGCTGGCTATGCGGACATCCTGATCACGCCGGACATAGAAGCAGGCAATGTACTGGCCAAGGCCATCACCTACTTTGCCCAGGGGAAAATGGCTGGCGTCGTGGTTGGCGCTCGCTGTCCGTTGATCCTTCCGTCCCGCTCCGACACCCGCGAAGCCAAGCTGGTCTCTCTGGCGCTGGGGGTCATTCTAGCACCATGAGCGACAGCGCAGCACAGGCGCCGAATACGAGCGACATGGACAACGCTCTCGTCATCTTCGCAGGCCGGTTCGGAAGCGGTAAAACAGAAACGGCACTGACCTTTGCGCGTACGGTGGCCCGAGATGCTGTCTCTGAGCCAGTCATTCTGATCGATCTCGACATTGTAACGCCCTACTTTCGCTCGCGGGAGATGGCCAAGGCCTTTCGAGAGCATGGGGTTGAGGTCGTGTCACCGGCGATTATCGGCCAGCACTTGGACACACCGGCCATCACGCCGCAGATTCTGGGCGCCATCCAGCAGGAGCAGCGGCCCACTGTTCTCGATGTGGGAGGCGACAAACAGGGTGCGCGGGCGTTGGGACAGTTCAGTGCCGCCATAAACCAGCGCGGCTATCAAATGCATTTCGTGGTTAACCCCTACCGGCCTTTCACCGACACCGTGGCGGGGCTGACCAGCGCCATAGCAGAGATTGAAGAGAGCGCTCGCTTGAAAGTGACGAGCTTGGTGAGTAATCCAAACTTGATCAGTGAAACCACCTTGCAGGACATTGTGCGCGGCCACGAACTCGTGGAAGGATTTGCCCAGACAATAGGCCTGCCCATTGCCTTCATCTGTATCGAGCGCCGATGGGCGGCGGTGATGGGCCTCAATGGTTCGAGTGGTGCCGGGCCGGTCCAATTCTCGCAGCCGGTCCTAGTGCTGGAGCGCAGCTTTGTCCAGCCCTGGGAATAGTCGGTGTCCAGTGGTAGAGGAAAGGGATCATCCATGACGACCATTCGGAACTTTGCCCAATTGCTGGAGGCAGCCCTGCAACGAGGTCCCAAGCGGGTGGTGATTGTCGGCGGCGGCCAACCGCAGACGCTACACGCGGCCAAGCTGGCACGCCAGCTGGATCTGGCCCACCTCATCCTATTCGACGATGCGAAACGACTGGACCGGGTGGCCAACGAGCAGAATATTGATCTCACCGGCATGGAGATCGTCAACCAGCCCAACATGGTGGCAGCTGCATTCGAGGCTGTGAGAATGATCCATTCCGAAGAAGCCGATCTGGTCATGAACGGCCGCGCATTGCCTGTCGAACTGATGAAGGCCTGTCTGGACAAAGAGCGCGGCTTGCGTATCGGCAAAGTGATCACCGACGTCAGTGTCTTTGAGCTTCCGGATCTCGATCGCCTTATCTTTATCAGCGATGTAGCCATTGTGGTCTCACCGAATCTGGCCCAAAAAGTAGCCATTGTTCAGAACGCCATAGACACGGCTATTGAGCTGGGCGTGGATCAGCCTCGGGTCGCCATATTGGCCGCCACCGAGATGGTCAATCCCGAGATGCCGGCCAACATGGATGCCGCCAACCTGTCAAAGATGGCCGAGCGTGGACAGATCCGGGGCGGTTTGGTCGATGGTCCTTTGGCCTTGGACAACGCGATCTCCGCAAAAGCAGCCCAGATGAAGGATATCAAGAGCGAAGTGGCAGGCTATGCTGACATTCTGATCACACCCGATGTGGAATCGGGTAACATCCTGGCCAAAGCGCTCACCTACTTCGCCAGGGGTCATATGGCCGGCGTCGTTGTGGGGGCCAAGTGTCCCATCGTCATGCCTTCCCGCTCCGATCCACCCGAACAGAAGATGCTATCCCTAGCCTTGGGAGTCTATCTCACCAAATAGTGCAGGCGCATGTAACCAAAGGAGGTTGCAGATTATGAGCCACATCGTCATCGACGAGGACTTGTGCAAAGGGTGCGAACTGTGCACCACCGTCTGTCCTCAGGGTGACCTGGTTCAGATGGCCGATCACTTCAACGCAAAGGGATACCGGCCGTCCACCTTCGTAGATCCAGATCACAAGTGTACCGGCTGTACGCTGTGCGCCATGATGTGCCCAGACATGGTCATCACGGTGTACCGCACAGCCCGCAAGAAGAGCCGGGGATGAAGAGTAGTGCCAGTTCGCCCTGCCGGCGTCTCAAACACGTAGCCATCTCTTCCGAAAGAAACGCCATCTTCGCTGCATGACGAAAGGAACGAACGACAATGAAAGTCCTAATGAAGGGCAACGAAGCCATAGCCGAGGCGGCCATCCGCGCGGGATGCGATGCCTACTTTGGTTATCCCATTACTCCCCAAACCGAGGTTTTGGAGTATATGGCCCGGCGCATGCCGGAACTGGGCCGCGCCTTCGTGCAGGCCGAAAGCGAACTTGGTGCCATCAACATGGTCTATGGTGCGGCCTGCACGGGAGTGCGGGTGATGACGACTACCTCCAGCCCTGGCTACAGTCTGATGCAGGAAGGTGTATCATACATCGCCATGTCCTTCGTCCCCTGCGTGATCGTCAATGTTATGCGTGGTGGGCCAGGTCTGGGCAACATTCAGCCGGCGCAGGGCGACTATTTCCAGATGACCAAAGGCGGCGGCCACGGCGACTATAGCCTGATCGCGCTGGCCCCCGCCACCGTCCAGGAGACGGTGGACCTTGTCGTCGAAGCCTTTGACCTGGCCGACAAGTACCGGCAACCGGTCACCGTCATTGCTGATGGCATGATTGGTCAGATCATGGAGCCAGTGGCCTTCCCAGAAATGAAGGAACCGCAACGTCCCGAGCGGCCCTGGGCCTTGACCGGAGCCCGCGGTCGCGACAAGAACATCATCACCTCCCTGTATCTGGGCGCCGAGAAACTGGAACAGGAGAACCTGAAACTGCAAGAGATTATCACAGAGATCAAAGCCAACGAAGTGCGCTATACCGAGTACATGATGGCAGATGCCGAGATCGTCGTCGTAGCCTATGGTACAGCGGGTCGCATTGCGCAGACGGCAGTCAAACAGGCGCGGGCTGAGGGAATCCCGGTGGGTTTGTTCCGGCCCATCTCCATGTTCCCTTTTCCGTATGAGCGGCTGGGCGAGATTGCCAACTCAGCACACCAGTTCCTGGTTGTGGAGCTGAGTGCGGGCCAGATGATCGAGGATGTACGACTGGCAACCAATTGCCGGAAGCCGATCGCGTTCTATGGCAAGCTCGGAGGGATCGTGCCCTTGCCCGAGGACATAATGGAGCAGATCCAGAAAGTCGCCAGCTAGAGCGTCTGAGATAGTGCAATTTTGACCTACAAATACGGGCCAGGATTGATCTGGAAGGAGTAAGCTATGGTACAGGATGCAGATCTGGTGTTTGATCGGCCGGAATCACTGTCGAGGGTAGTCACACACTATTGCCCTGGATGCATTCATGGCATCGTTCACCGGCTCATCGCCGAGGTGATGGACGAGTTAGAGATCCGGGAGAAAGCGGTAGGCATCGCCCCGGTCGGCTGCTCGGTTCTAGCATACAATTACTTCAATTGTGATTTCGCTGAGGCAGCTCACGGGCGCGCGCCAGCAATGGCTACAGGAATAAAGCGAGCGATGCCCGAACTCGTTGTGTTCACCTACCAAGGGGATGGCGACTTGGCCTCCATCGGTACCAATGAAGTTGTGCATGCCGCCGCCCGTGGCGAGGACATCACGACCGTTTTCATCAATAATGCCGTCTATGGCATGACCGGTGGTCAAATGGCGCCCACTACACTGCCCGGTATGGTCACCACCTCCTCACCCTACGGCCGCGATGTGGAGACGCAGGGTTATCCCGTTCGTGTTTGCGAGTTGGTCTCGCAGCTGGACGGTGCAGCCTACATCGTGCGCCGCACCGCACACAAGCCAGTCGAAGTTCGCCGGCTGCGCAAGGCGCTCAAGACCGCATTCCAAACCCAGATGGCAGGCCTGGGCTTCTCATTGGTCGAAGTCGTATCCAACTGCCCCACCAACTGGGGTATGACGCCCAAAGAGTCGCTGCAGTTCATCGAAGAACGCATGATCCCCTACTACCCGCTAGGTGATTACAAGGTCAAGGACAAGGTCAAGAGTCTGAAGTAACGGGCCGTGGCGCCCACTGGGGTGCCACGATCGGGCATCACCATAAGGAGCGAAACATGCACGAAGAAGTGATCATCTCCGGCTTTGGGGGACAGGGTGCCCTGTTTGCTGGCCAGCTGCTCACCTATACAGGAATGGACGAGGGCTGGCACGTGACGTGGATTCCCTCCTATGGTCCGGAAATGCGCGGCGGCACCGCCCACTGCATCGTCATACTCTCCGATGACGATATTGGTTCACCCATCATCCGTCAACCCACAGTCGCCATCGTCATGAATCCACCATCTATGGACAAGTACGAGCCCCTGGTCAAACCTGGTGGGTTGCTCGTGGCAAACTCGACTATAGTCCGCGCCCGTTCGGCACGCGACGACATCGGAACCGTATATATCCCAGCCAACGAGCTGGCTGCAGAGCTGGGCAATGTCAAGATGGCCAATGTGGTGCTATTGGGCGCCATGCTCGGTACGCGCGAGATTCTCCCCATCGACAGCGTCAAGCGGACCTTGGAGGAGCACATCCCCGAAAGACGCAAGCACATC
>JASFOV010000055.1:0-13928 GCA_050116355.1 Anaerolineae bacterium | reverse complement strand
CGTCGCTGGAAGAGCTTGGTCAGTACCTGGGCGTCAGCCGTACGGCCGTGCGGGAAGCCATCAAGCTCCTGGATGCTTGGGGTGTGGTGGAGGTGAAGCATGGGGTTGGCACATTTGTCGCCGATGTCCCAGGACAGGCACTGACCATCCCCTTCCGAGTGGCATCGGAGCGTGGCGGCGAGGCGGTGTGGACCTTGCACCAACTGTGCGAGGCATTGGAACCAGCGATTGCCGCCCTGGCGGCCCATCACGCGCAGCCGGAGGATGTCACCGAGCTCGAGGCTCTGGCACAGCACATGGAGGGCGTCCTCGACGAGCCCGATGTCTATCTTGCGGCGGCCAAAGCCTTTCACCAAGCCCTGGCCCGGGCGACGGGCAATGCCCTGTTCTCCTTGATCATGGTGCCTGTCCTCGATCTGTTGTACGACAGCCAATATCCGGTGGCGTACGACCGCGCTGGGGCGAAGCGTAGCCAGGGGTACTACAGGGACCTCGTCGCCCAGATCAAGGCGGGCCAGGATGATGCCGCCCGGGCGACGATGGCGGCTCATCTGCGGCAAATTGGGGAAGATGTGGCCCTTCATGGTTCTGGGATCAAAAGCGGTGGCGAAAGTCGTGAGGCACAAGGGTGAGGGGGTGGTGTGTAATGGACTTTGAAGAGGCAAGGAGATTGCTCCGGCAGTTCAAAGGAGAGGGCTATCTACATGGCTTTGGGGTTCTGCCCCAGGTGGGAGCAGCGGCGGCCCGCTTGGGAAGGCGAGCGGCCCTGGTACGCAGCACCTTCCCCGGCACGGATGCGCGGGTAGAAGTCATCCAGCAGGCGTTGGTCGACGCCGGGGTCGAGGTCTTGGGCTCGATCCGTGGTCCCCGGCCCAATGCGCCGCGGGAGGATCTGAAGCGCATCGCTGGGGAGTTGGTCGACCTTGACCCGGACCTAGTTGTGAGCTTTGGTGGCGGCAGCACCATCGACTGCACCAAGGCGGCCGAGGTCCTGCGGACGTTGGGTGGGGATATCGAAGGGTACTTTGGCACCGGATTGGTCAGCGCTGCGGCTGCAGAGACGGCCGGGTCGCTGGCACCCCACATGGCCATCCAGACCGCCGCCAGCTCCAGCGCCCATCTGACCAAGTATTCGAATATCACCGACCTGCAGACAGGCCAGAAGAAACTGATCGTCGATGACGCGATCGTACCGGTCCAACCCGTCTTTGACTACGAGGTCACACTGGGCGCCCCCGCCGACCTGACAGCGGATGGGGCCATGGACGGCGTCTCCCACTTGCTGGAAGTGTTGTACAGCGCCGCGGACCAGCCGCACTACGAGCAGGTAGCAGCCGTTGCGGCGGAAGGGATCCGTCTGGTGGTCCGCTACCTGCCCCGCGCGCTGGACGACCTCTATGAGGTGGAGGCTCGCCAGGCGTTGGGCCTGGGCACCGACCTGGGCGGGTACGCCATCATGTTGGGTGGGACCAATGGCGCCCACCTGACAAGCTTTTCGCTGGTGGATGTTCTGAGTCATGGCCGGGCCTGTGGCCTGATGAATCCCTATTATACGGTCTTTTTCGCGCCAGCCATTGAACGGCCGCTCAGGCTGGTTGGCGAGATCTACAGGGTGGCGGGTTATACCCAGGCCAAGATCGAGGCGTTGGGTGGCCGGGCGCTGGGTGTGGCGGTGGCTGAGGCGATGATCGCTTTTGAGCGACGGGCGGGCCTGCCGGTCACCCTCGATGAGGTGCCGGGCTTTGGCAGCGAGCATATCGAGCGCGCCCTGCGAGCCGCCAAGAATCCGCAGCTCAAGATGAAACTGGAAAACATGCCGGTGCCACTTACGGCAGAGATGGTGGACGAGTATATGGGCTCGGTGCTGGAGGCGGCCAGCACCGGCGATCTGGACCGGATCAAGAACGTACCGTGAGCGAATGCGCGGTGGACTTGCTGGGAGCGGGCGCGTGAGGTGCTGTGGTCAGCGATACGGCGGCAGTGCCCTGTCGATCCTATGTGACAGCCATGACCGGGGAGGATAGTGGCAGATGGCAAAGCTAAAGGTTGTGGGGCCTGATCCTTCGGCGGCGGTTCCCCTGGCGGAGGTGGCCGTACGCCTTCATCCGGCGGACAATGTGGCCATCGTCAAGAACAGCCTCCTGCCCGGCAGGGTCCTGACGCGGGACACAGGTGACGGTCCAGGCGGTCAGATTGTGGTCCGCCAGCTGGTCCCATCAGCGCACAAGATCGCCATCCAGCCGATCGCTGTCGGTTCTCCGGTGCGCCGCTATGGCCAGTATATCGGCCAGGCGCGGGTTGCGATCCAGGTCGGAGAGCACGTGCACTCGCACAATGTGGAGCTGGGAGCACCGGGGCAGGACTATGTCTTTGGCGTCGACGCCAAGAAGGTGTCGCCGGTTGCGGTTGGGGAGCAGCGGACCTTTCTGGGGTACAAGCGGGAGGACGGCTGGGTGGGGACGCGCAATCAAATCGCCGTCATTTCGACAGTGAACTGCTCGGCCCATACTTGTCTCGAGATCGCACACCATTTTACGCCGGAGCGCCTGGCGGCCTATCCCCGTGTCGACGGGGTCAGCGCCTTCACCTTCCAGGGGTCATGCGCGATGCGCGTCGGCGGGCCGACCTATACCGTGCTGCAGCGCACATTGGCCGGGATCGCGCGCCATCCCAATGTCGCCGGGGCGATCATCGTGGGCCTGGGGTGTGAGACCAGCCAGGCTGCCGATCTGGTCCGCACCTACGATCTGGCGGGCGAAGGGCGCAGGGCGCCCCGCATCCTATCGATCCAGGATGTGGGTGGGATTCGACCTGCTGTGGAGGCGGGTATCGCCGCTGTGGAGGAATTGCTGCCGGAGGCCAACGCTGCGCGGCGCACGGTTCAGCCGCTGTCAGAGCTGGTACTGGCGCTGCAATGCGGTGGCAGTGATGGCTGGTCGGGCGTCACAGCGAACCCACTGCTGGGGTTGGTCGCAGACGAAGTGGTGCGACAGGGCGGTACCGCTGTCCTGGGGGAGACGCCCGAGATCTATGGCGCCGAACATCTCCTGGTCCGGCGCGCCACCAACACGGCGGTTGGCCAGGAACTCCTGGCGCTGGTTCGGTGGTGGGAGCAACACGCCGAACGGCTGGGCACAGAGATCGACAATAATCCCACCTTTGGCAACAAAGCGGGTGGATTGACGACCATCTATGAAAAAGCCCTGGGGGCGACGGCCAAGAGTGGACAGTCACCGCTGATGGCTGTCTATCAGTATGCCGAGCCGGTGACAGCGGACGGCTTTGTCTTCATGGACACCCCCGGCTACGATCCGGTGTCGGTGACGGGGCAGGTCGCCGGTGGATGCAACCTGGTGGCGTTTACCACCGGCCGCGGCTCGGTGTTTGGATTCAAACCGGCGCCCAGCATCAAGATCGCCACCCATTCGGGGTTGTACGAACGCATGGCGGGCGATATGGATTTTGACGCGGGCCGGGCCCTGAGCGGTGAATCGATGGAACGGCTGGCTAGCGAGTTGCTCGACTTGGTCGTGGCCGTGGCCTCGGGGCACGCGACCAAGAGCGAGGCCCAGGGGGTCGGCGAGGCGGAATTCAGCCCGTGGCACCTGGGCGAAACCATCTAAGTACGGGGCTGGCGCTGCGGCCTGTGCGCGGATCCTGACTCCGCTGGAGTGACTGTGCGCCGGGGCATGCGTTAGGGTCACCTACATATCTGCGAGCATCCTGATGGCCCGTGCTGACCGCCCGTGCTGACCGCAGGACAGTGTAGGGCGCTCACGAAGGAGTCTCCGCTTGGAAGCAGTGGACAAACGACGTATCTATCGTCTCGCCGGCGTTCGGCCTTGACGGCGACCCTGTTTTGCCGTATGATGGAGCACAGAACCCTAGGAGTAATGACTGGTGCTGGATAAAGTTAAGCTTGTCGAAGATCGATACGAGGAATTGAACCGGTTGATGGCCGATCCGGAGGTGGCGCTCGATCACGTCCAGGTGACTGAATATGCCCAGGAGCAAGCCGAGATCGAGGAGTTGGTGATGGCCTTCCGCCGCTACAAGGCGCTGCAGGCCGAGCTGGCCGATACGCGCGAGCTGCTGCGGTTGGAGGACGATCCGGACATGGAGGAGATGGCCGGCGAGGAGGTCGAGCGCATCGAAAGCCAGATGGAGGCACTGTATGGAAAGATGCGACGGCTGCTGCTGCCCAAGGACCCCAACGACGAGAAGAACGTCATTGTGGAGATCCGGGCTGGTGCAGGCGGCGACGAAGCGGGCATCTTTGCCGCCGATCTGTATCGCATGTACACGCGCTACGCCGAGACAAGAAACTGGAAAACGGACATCCTGAGCTCCAACAGCACGGGGGTCGGCGGTTTCAAAGAGGTGATCTTTGAGATCACGGGCAGAGGCGCCTACTCGCGGCTGAAGTACGAGAGCGGGGTGCACCGGGTCCAACGGGTACCTGTGACCGAATCACAGGGCCGCATCCACACCTCTACGGCGACTGTGGCCGTGCTGCCCGCGATCGACGATGTTGAGATTAGGATCAACCCGGCCGATCTGGAGGTGGACGTGTATATCTCCTCAGGACCAGGTGGACAGCATATGCAGAAAAACGCCACGGCGGTGCGCATCACCCACAAACCAACCGGCATGGTGGTCTCCTGTGAGAGCGAGCGCAGCCAAACACAGAACCGGGAGCGGGCCATGGCCGTGCTGCGCGCCAGGCTCTACGAGGAGGAACAACGGCGCCAGATGGAAGAGCGCGGTGAGGAGCGCCGCTTGCAAGTAGGATCGGGTGAGCGCAGCGAAAAGATCCGTACCTACAACTACCCGCAGAACCGCATCACGGATCACCGCATCGGCCTGACGCTGTATCGCCTCGAGACCGTGATGGACGGCGATCTGGACGAGATTATGGACGAGCTGGCGACGACGGACCAAGCCGACCGGCTGCAGGCCATCGGCGTGTGACCCCATGCTGGCCGGAGATGCGCTGGCGCAAGGGATAGCTCGCTTGCGCAATGAAGGCGTCGAGTCTCCCCGGCTCGACGCCGAACTGATCCTGGCCCACCTGCTGGGTGTCAACCGGGCGGCCGTGCTGGCCCGGCCCGATCGGCGGCTGACGCCCAAAGAGCTGACACAATTCCGGGATTTGATCAACCGCCGCGGCGCCCGCGAGCCGCTGGCCTACGTTGTGGGTCAGCGGGAGTTCTATGGTTTGGAGTTTGCCGTCACCCGGCACGTGTTGGTGCCCCGGCCTGAAACCGAGCTCTTGGTGGAGCGCGCGCTGTGGCTGGCTCGACGGCTGCCGCCGGTCCTTGGGATCGCGGATGTGGGGGCGGGCAGCGGGGCAATCGCGGTCACACTGGCTGTGCATCTGCCCCAGGCTACCATCTATGCCCTCGACGAGTCGGAAGAGGCTTTGGCTGTCACGGCCCAGAACGCCCGGCGCCATGATGTATACGGGCGCCTGCGCTGCCTGCGGGGTGATCTACTGGAGCCGCTGGCTGGACGACAGGTGCGTCTGATCACGGCCAATTTGCCGTATGTTACCACAGCAGAGTGGGAACAGCTGGCCCCAGAGATCCGCGACTACGAACCGCGAGCGGCCTTGGATGGGGGGCCGGACGGCTTGTCTCTGATCCACCGCCTGTTGGCGACGGCCGGCGGCTACCTGGCGGATGGGGGCGCGCTGCTGTTGGAGATCGGCGCCGGTCAGGGGCCGGCTGTGTCCCGCTTGGCTCGCACCAGCTTTCCCCTAGCAGCTGTGAACTTACACCAGGATTACGCCGGACTGGATCGAATCCTCGAGATCCGGACCTGATCCGGGTCCAACCCCCTCTACTTGTACGCGACGAGGCCAAAGGCATCGGGCCGGCGCACGATGCGTGAAAACCCCGCTTCTTGCAGGCGGCGCACCACGCCCCGGGTGATGTTGCGTCCCGAGCGGCTATCCGGATCGCCAACGTAATGGAAGAGACGCCCTTTGCGTTTCAAGATCCGGTACAAGTGCCGGTAACACTCACCGGAGTAGAGTTCACCCGCCAGGCTAAACATCGGCGGATCGTGGATGACGCGATCAAAACCTTCGTCTTCCATGTCCACAATCTGGTCCAAGGCGTCGCCGACGATCTGCTGGATACCCGGTCGCTCAAAGAGTGGCTGGGACCAGGGGTTGTAATGGGCGATTTCCAGCACCGCTGGGTCGAGCTCGATGGTCCATACCTGTTCCGCGGTCTTGGCTGCTTCGATGGCCGTGTACCCCAGCCCGGTGCAGGTGTCGAGGACGTGGCCGGTCACTGGCTTGAGGCTGCGGATCTTGCTCAGGGTGTCCTGGTGGGGGTCGGTGCCTTGGATGCGGTGCATGGGGATGCCAGACACGAGCAACGTGGGCGCCTGGGGGGTAGGCATGAGGCTATAGAAGCGATTCAGACTCTCGGAAAAGATCTGGATCTTGGCGGCGCGGTTATCCTCGACAGCAAAACAAACCGAGTCGTCCGCGGCAATTTCCTCCAGGTCGCCCCAGGGCAGCCAACTGCCACCGGGAAAGCGCACCTGCTCCGCTTGTAGCGAAACCCGGGCCGTAGATAGCCCCAGATCCAGAGAGGTCTCGGCGGTCGCCTGGCCCGCTGCGCGCGCGTCGAGCAGCCGGTGGGCGTGGAGGTGCGACAGAACCACCAGATCAGTCATCGGGGTCCAATTCAAAGCTGACGGGGGGCATCACGTGTGGTCCCTCCGTCGAACCCTCCGAGGCCCAGGCATCGTGTTCCAGGGTCGCCCGACCGATCTCCCCGGCCCGGCTGATGGCCAGCTTCACACAGATGGGGCCCACGATCTGGACCACAAAGGTCGTGGCGGTGATGACGTTGATGATGAGTGCTCCCAGGGCCTGGCCCTCTTGGCCATAGCCGGAGAACCGGCTGGCCGAAGCGAGGGCCAAGCCGATGGCCACACCAGCCTGCGAAAGCAGGCCCAAGCCGAGGTTGTTTCTAACGGCCGGCTCGGCTTTTCCCAGCGTGCCACCCAGCCAGGCGCCAAAGAACTTTCCGGAGCTACGGAGCAGGATATAGGCCAAGCCGAGCAGACCCATGGAGGGTAGGAGGCTGAGTTGGAAGCGGGCGCCGACCAGCGTAAAAAAGAGCACATAGATGACCGGGCCGGCTTGTTCAATGGTGTAGCGGATGTGCCGCCCATGCTCGGGACAGATGTTGACGACGACCATGCCCAAGATCATGGTTGTCAGGATAAGGGAGAAACCAAAAGCTTGGGACAGACCGACGCCCACCAGCACAAAGCCGATAGAGATGGCCATGGCATCGTGCTGGACTTTCATCCGGCACATAATGCGTTCTAGCAGGAATCCCATTCCGGCACCTAGCACCAGGGAGCCGCCGATCTCGATAAGGGGCAGCTCGGCGATCTGTAGGAGAGACGGCGGGCCCGAATGGGCCAGAAGAGATTCAGCCAGCGCCGCAGCGACGCTATAGAGTACGAGCGCCAAGGCATCGTCCATGCCGACGACGGCCAGCAGGGAGGTGGTCAACGGGCCTTTGGCATCGTACTCGGCCAACACGTCCACGGTGGCCGCCGGCGCCGTAGCGGAGGCCAGCGCGCCAAAGATGAGGGCCGTATATAGGGATTGGGTGATGAGATAGATGCCAGCGGTGACCAGCAGGAAGGTGCCGATGGCCTCAAAAATGAGGATGAAGAAGATGCTGCGGCCCAGTTGCCGCAGTTCCCCCAAGAGCAAGTGGCTGCCGATGTCAAAGCCGATGAGGCCCAAGGCAATCTCGCTGATAAAGATAAGCTGGTCGGAGAGTTCAAGGGGGACGGCGTTGAGGGCGGAGGGGCCCAGAATGACCCCGATGACAATGAAACCGACCACTTGGGGGACGCCCACACGCTGGAAGAGCTTGCTGCCCAAAAAGGACACGGCGATGATAAAGCCGATTATGGCTAGGACATTCGGTTGAAAGTGAATGCCAAGTGTCTCCAGCATGGGGATGACCGTCTACTCCTATGTAGGCTTGTCCCAGACAAAGCCCGCTTTCACCCCGGTTGGTCGCGTGGGAAAGCGGGCTCTGCGGTTTGTGTGCTAGATCGATTCCGCTTCGGACCTGAGCCCGGTGAACAGGTCGTGGCTGTCGCCGTCCTCCCCGACGTAGCTCTCAGCCAGTTGGAAGCACTCCCAGGCCATGAGCTGGCGCATGACATCTGACGGCAGCGCCGAGAAAATGCTGTCGGGGTTGAGCTGTGTAGCATGACACTGGATCGCGGCCTGCTTGGTGTCCCAGAAATCGGGCACATACACATCGGTCGTACATGCCTCATCGGGTAGGCCAAAGGGTTCCTCCAGCCGCTGCAGATACCGCTCCGGAATCTCCATCCCCAGATCCTGCATGGTTTGGACTGCATTGCGGAAGAAGCGCTTGGGGATGGCGGTAAAGTACAGTTTGGCGGCCTGATGGGGCACCAACCCTTGCTCGATCTGCTGTGGGTATTGGGCCGGATCGGCTGCCGCACCAAAGGCGGTCTCGGTCAGGTAGTGGATGGCGATGTGGTCGGGATGGCCATAGCCCCCCGTCTCGTCAAAGGTGATGATCACGTCGGGTCGCTCGCGGCGGATGTGAGCGACAATCTTGCCCACAGCCTCGTCAGCGTCGGCCCGGGTCAGGGCGAGCGGGTGGTCGTTCTCGGGCGCCCCGGCCATGCCCGAATCGCGATAGCCCAGCAGGTGCAACTCGTCGATCCCCAGCGCTTGGCACGCGCAGCGCAGCTCCCGCTCGCGGACTGCGCCCAGTTGTTCGGGTGTCGCTAGGCTGGGATCGGCGATTTCGCCGGCCTCACCCCGGGTGGCACAGACCAGCACAACGCGTACCTCTGGATCGGCGCTGTAGCGGGCCAGGGTGCCGCCTATGCCGAAAGACTCATCATCCGGATGGGCCAGGACGGCCATCAGGGTGAGTTGGGGATGGGTGCTAACGGACATGCTCGTAGATCTGCAGCACGTTGCCGTTTAGATCTTCAAACGCCGCCAGCTTGACCGCGCCATACTCAAAAACAGGGCCGATGAGCTTGACGTCTTTGGCCTCGAGTTCGGCCCGGGCAGCCTGGATATCATCCACCTCAAAGACCAGGGTGGCGCCTTCGCCGACGCCTAGTTCGGGGCGGCCCTCTGGGCCGGATCCATAGCGGCGCAAGGCAATGGTCACATTGCCGGCATCGAGCTCTACCCAGTCGGCCGACTCGTACTTGACCTTGAGGCCCAGCGCGTCGCGGTAAAAGGCCACGGCCTGATCCATGTCATCCACATTAAAGAATACGTCGTCTACTTGCTTGAACATTGCTTTCCCTCCATCGTGAATCGTAGTAGAATCTGACTCCATTATACATCAAGTATGCTTGGGGCAACGTAGTGGAAATCACGGCCACCGGTACCGGTGGCCGTCGCGTGCTGGGTTTTAGGCCGGGCTCTGGCGGAACCGAGGATCTCGATCCAGGGTCAGACGCAGCCCTTCTTCGAGCTGGACCTGAGGCTGCCACGCGAGCAGCTTCTGGGCCTGCGTCACATCGGCCACCAGGCGCACCACGCCGCCGGTGTGATCTTGGTTGTGCAGGATGCTCACCCGCTGGCCGGTTGCTTGGGCGACCTGGGCCGCTAGGTCGTTTATGCTTATCTCCCGGCCGGAACCGATGTTAATCACTGCCCGGTTCACGGCGGTGGCGGTCGCGGCCGAGACCAGGGCGGCGACTACGTCGTCCACGTAGACAAAATCACGCGTCTGGGTGCCATCACCAAAGATCACCAAAGAGCCGCCCGTCTGCGCTTGTTTGAGCAGTTGCGGGATGACAGGCGGATAGCTGGGCGGCAGTTCTTGGCCGGGCCCGTAGGCGTTAAAGATGCGCAGAGACACCGTCTCAATCTGATAGAGAGCACCAAGGGTCGAGATATAGTATTCGGCAGCGATCTTGGAGACGCCGTACGGTGAGTTGGGATGGGCTTCCTGGCTTTCCCGGATCGGCTGGTGTTGCTGTTCGCCATAGAGCGCCGCCGACGAAGCAAAGACCACCCGCCGCACCCCGGTATCGCGCATGGCTTCCATGACCGATACCGTGCCGCCGACGTTGACGCTGTTATAGTCGCCGGGATAGTGGATCGACTCGGGCACGCGCACACGAGCCGCGAGATGGTAGACACAGTCCACGCCCTGGAGCAACGTCCAGAGCTTGGGTATATCCTTGACATCGCCGCGGGTCAGCAGCACCTCAGGCGCCAAGCGCCGGGGGTCGCCGGCGGACAGATCATCGAGCGCCAGGACGGTATGTCCCTCGCCGGCCAACTGGTTCGCCAAGGCAGAGCCGAGGAAGCCGGCCCCGCCGGTGATCAGCATGCGCATAGTGGTTCCCCCTATGCCTCCAACAGCTCGGGCCACACGGGAGCAAACATCAGCCACTGCTCGGGCCAGCGGCGGATGATGGCTTCCAGGGCTTCGAGGATTCGTCTCATGTTGATCTGGATCTCCTCCTGCCGGTCTCCGGTGCGCAGCAGTTGCATCGGCGGCTCGAGATGGATCGTGTATCGTTGGCTGTCGGGGCGAAAGACACAGTAGGTCACGATCACGGCAGCGTCTGTTTTGAGGGCCATCCGGACGTGCCCGGACGGTACCCGGGCCGGACGGCCAAAGAACGGAACCGGCTTGTCCAACCCGCTGACGGGCAGATCGCCGGCCACGGATACCACGCCACCGCTCCGCAGCAGCTTGATGGCTTGGCGCAGCGCCGTCGAGCTCAGCGGGGTGACATCGGTTCCTGTCAAGCGCCGGGTCTCGTTGAGTATCTGAAACCCCAAGGGCGGGTCGGGCAGGGTAAGCAGCTGCATCCGGGGCAGGAGAGGTGTCAAGGCGTGCCCACCCAGGTCAAAGCTGCTCAGGTGGGGGAAGACCAGGAGCGATCCCCCCTCGCGATCCCAACAGGTGCGCGCGATGGCCCGGGTCTCGTCCGAGATGTCGACCAGGGAAGCGATCTCCGCGGCCGGCAGGCGTAGGGAACGAAACAGGTCCAGCGTACTGTGAATGCTATAGTAAAAGACCTGGCGCGCCGTACGGGCGAGCTCTTCTGGGAGCGCGTCGGAGCCGAGTACCTGGCTCAAGTTGGCGTGCACGATGTGATAGAGCTGAGGCTTGAGGCGGCTGACGACGCCTGATATCCACCAGGCCACTTGCTGCCCGATTTTCTCCGGCGTGTGTTGTCCCAGGGTCATGCCCAGTCGTATGACCTGGGGGCTGGTCACCATTTGCTTTAGCTCGATCATTGCGTGGATTGCTGCTCTACCTTGGTATCCAGGTCTTTGAGAAACGAGGGCGCTTCCAGGAGGACCGGCGCACCGCGGATGATGCACAGCGCAGCGGCGATCCAGCTCATGACGACAGCCACGGTCCACACCGCGTCCGCCCCCTGGCCAGGCCATAAGCCCTGCAGACCCAAGGTAGCGGCTAAGGTGGTAAACGCTATGGCTTTGCTAAGGCCATACGTCGTGCGCATGAAGCTGGAGGCAACCAAGCGGCGCCCCCATTTGGTGCGCATCATGCCAAAGGATGTCTCACCATATACCAGGCTAAAACCGCGGATCGTGTCGACCAGGCCGCCCCGGATGATGACGATGATGGGGATGGCGACCGAAATGAGGTTCAGGTGGGCATAAACCACCCACAGAACCAGTTCTATGATGCGGTCCACAGCGATGTCGAGCTTGCTGCCCAGCAAGCCCACTTCTTGGCGGTGGCGGGCCACGATCCCGTCCAGACTGTCCAAGAGAATGAGGACAAGGACGAGGCCAGCCGTAATCAGTTGGACAGTGGGACTGCCCACGTACAGCAAGATCACGATGACGATGAGCAGTGGAATCCGCGCCAGAGTGATTGTGTTGGCCATACGCACTTCCCGGTTCGCTGTATTCAACCGAAGTATAGCACCGCTGACCCGTTTTGCCAAACCCCAATTGGGCGAGGGCGCGAGATGGCCTGGGCCGCTGCCGGGGATCCGTCTAGCGGGCCCAAAGGGAGGGTTCGTTGATGAGGGCGCTACGAGCCTTCAAAGCGGTGGCTGATCCGTTCGATGAAACTCAGGATGGCTTCCTGGATCTGGTCTCCCCAGCGCCAGAGGATCAGAGCGGCGATGGCAATGATGACAAAGATCACAACCCACCACACCGGCTCGATCCGGGCGGCGTTGGCCCCTACCCAAACGGAGACGAAAATGCCGGGCAGGCGGCCGATGATCATCAGGATCATGAACTGGCGGGTGGGCATGGGGGTCAGCCCGGCCGCCACGCAGGCCAGGTCATCGGGTGCAAAGGGGAGCAGCCAGATCAGAAAAAAGAAGGGGGCCCCACCACGCTCGACCAAATCGTCGAGGCGGTCCATCGAACTCTTGCCGATCAAGCGGATCGCCAACGGCCGTCCAAAGCGGCGGGCGAGGGTGAAGGTGATCAGCGAGCCAATGCCGATGCCGATCAAAGGGAACACGACGCCCAGCCAGGGACCGTATAGGTAGCCGCTGACCGCTTCGATGGCCTGGCCAGGGATGGGAGCCAGCAAGGCCTGGATCAACTCCAACAGGGTGATGGCCACCGGTCCCCAGAGACCAAGCCCCTGCACCCAGGCGGCGACTCGCTCTTGATCGGAGAGGAACTGGTAGAGGGGTTCCCACCACCTGATCAGCGCGGCAAGGAGGGCGACCAACACCAGCCCGGCGAGCAGCCATACCCACCAGCGCACCCGGGGGCGTTCCTGATCAGCCATGGGGCCTGTCTCCTGCCGGCTGGGCCCAGCCGGGCAGGGGCAGCCGGGCCTGCAGCCAGCGAAAAGCGCCCAACGAGCGGAACCCGGCGGCCAGGAGGGTTGGTCCCAGCTCGACGTTGTGCGCGGGGACCATCGCTCCCACTTCGTCCAGCCCCGCGGCGGCAGCCTGTTGCATGGCGGCGCGGACCAGCGCGGCGCGAGTTTGCTCCCCGGGGGCCGCCAGGGACTCGATCCATAGGCCGCGGTACAGCAGGGTTTGGACCTCGATCCGCTCGGCGTAGCCGGCGGGTTGGCCGTCCTGCTCGGCGAGCAGCCAGGTGGCGCTACATGCGGCGGGGGAGTGGGGTGCGGGCTCGAGCGGGGGGCGTCGTCCGGCGCTGGTGAAATCGGCGGGCAGCCAGGCGTCCAGCTCGGCGCGGTTGATGGTTGGCCGCACCTTCACACCGGAAATGGCCGCGGGGGTGGGCGGGGTGTCCTGGGGGCGGTAGATCAACATCTGGCAGGTCTCCGCCGGGTGAAACCCGGCCCGGGCAAAAGCCCGGGCTGAGGCAGCGTTGTCGGTGGCGACGACCGCCCGCGCTCGGCGCGCCAGACGGGCACCATAGGCCGCGGCGGCGCGGATGAGGCGCGTGGCCAGCCCCTGCCGCGTCCAGCGGGGGTGGACCGCCAGCAGATCGATCTCCCAACAGGTGGCGTGCAGTCCCCGCGTCAGGAAGGCGATGCAAAAACCCACGATGCGCTCACCGTTCTCCGGCGCAAGACCTGGCTCGATGGCGACCCAGGCCCGCTGCGGGCCGGCGGTCAGCATGGCTTGCACCTCCCGGGGGCTGTAGGGTGACTCGTCAAAGGTTTCCTTCTCGAGGGCCAACAGGCCCCGGGCATCGGCCAGGGAGCCGTCAAACGCGCGGACGATGGTCGTGATTGGCATAGGTGTATGTACTCTGGGCTCGATATGCTCTGGAGCCTGCCCGGCATGGGTCCTGGCGACCGGTGTCTGAGGTATAGCATCCCAGAAGGCCGGCCGGGGCTGGATGCCCGGCGCCGCTGGCGATCTCGAGCGACTGCGGCCCACTATACCAGCAAACCGCAGTGAAGTCAAGGTTGTTTGCCACCTGGCTTCAAACGGGG
>JASFOV010000054.1:0-14079 GCA_050116355.1 Anaerolineae bacterium | reverse complement strand
CCATCAGCGACGCGGTCGCTGTCGTGGACAATGACTATGGCGATCGTATGGCGGTTTCAAGCTCGCGCGGTCCCAACGATCCGGTGCCATCTGTGATCAAGCCGGATGTGATCGCCCCCGGCTCGGATATCCTGGCCGCCTACAAGACGCCGGAAGAGTACAACATGATCAGCGGTACATCGATGTCTTCGCCGCACGCCGCCGGTGCGGCGGCCCTGCTGCTGTCGGTGCACCCCGGCTGGACGCCGGCCGAGGTTCAGGCGGCGCTGGTGTCTACGGCCGAGTCTGCCGGCGTAGTCAGCCATGACTGGGCAACCCCGGCTGGTGCCTTTGACCGCGGTGGCGGTCGGGTCAACGTCTCGCAGGCGGCTGAGGCAGGTTTTGTGCTGGACGAGACCCCGGCCAACTTTGTGAACGCCGATCCCGCTCTGGATGGCGATCCATCCGCCCTCAATCTGGCCAGCTTGGGCAATGCCCAGTGCGTAGGAAGCTGTAGTTGGACGCGCGTGCTCTCCAGCACCTGGGACAGCGCCGTGCAGTGGGATGTCAGCCATGCGGCGGATACCGGCGTCAGCCTCACCATCGAGCCGACTACCTTTGAGCTGGCTCCCGGCGCCACGCAGCTGCTGACTATCACCGCCGACGTCAGCGGCGCCAGCGCGGACCAGTGGCACTTTGGTGAGGTTGTACTCACCCCGTCCATGTCCGCGCGGAACGGCACGCCCGCTGTTGCCCGTCTGCCGCTGGCCGTCAAACCGACTGCCGGCAGCCTGCCCAATAGGATTGAGATCCATACCCGGCGCAATGCCGGATCCCAACTGGAGGAAGGCCTGGAGTCGATTGAGATCACCGATCTGACCATCGACGCCTATGGCTTAGTGCGCGGAACGCTGGACCAGTTTTTGGTCCAGGAGATCGCCGACCCTAGTGGCGCAGAGTTTCCCAACGTCTTTTTCGCCGGGAGGGGACACTTTACCGAGATCACCGTGCCGGGTGGCAGCCCGCGACTGGTGGTGGAGGTGGTGGATACCACGTCGCCCGATCTCGACCTGCTCGTCTTTTACGACGCCAACGACAACGGGCAGCCCGAGTTGACCGATCTGAACGGTACCGAATGCCAGAGTGCAGATGCCGGGTCGTGGGAGCGCTGTGACGTCGCCAGTCCCACCGGGGGTCGCTGGTTCGCCGCCACCATCAACTTTGACGCATCGACCCCGGGTGGAACGGATGCCGCGTCCTTGAGCTACGCTGCCGTGGATGGGGATGCGGGCAACCTGGCCGCCGAGGGCCCGTCTCAGGTAGACGCGGGCGCTCCCTACGACCTGCGCGTCTATTGGGACACGCCAACTATGGTCGCTGGCGACCGCTGGTACGGGCTCATCGAGCTGGGCAGCGATCCCGGCCATGCAGGCAATATCGGCCGCATTCCGGTCGATGTCATCCGTCACGCGGATGACGTGACCAAGTCCGTGAGCCGGCAATCCATCAGCGCGGATGGTACCTATACGCTGACCTATACCATCGCCGTGCAGCCCAATATCACGCCCGAGGAGCTGGTCTACTCGATCACCGATACCATCCCCGCGGGCATGACCTACGTGCCCGGTTCGGCCACGGCCTCTAGTGGCACCGTCAACGTAGCGGACAACCAACTGACCTGGAGCGGCACGCCGGTGCCGGGCTACACCTACGAGGTAGACACCAGCTGGAGCAACCCTGCTTGCCGGGCCCCGGGGGCCAACAGCGGCGCATACCTAGACCTGGTCAGCCTTCAAAGCAATCTTGTGCCGGATCCCAGCATTGACGAGGACACGCTTGTGTTTTCTGTGGACTTTGCTGGAGGGGCTCACAATCTCTTTGGTCAGTACTATGGTGAGATCCTGAATGCTACCGCCACCGGCTTCATGTACTTGGAGCCAGCCACAGAGGGCGAAGAACCGTGGATCAACGATCCGATCCCCACTGCCAGCGATCCCAACAACCTCATGGCCGTCTACTGGCGCGACCTGCAGATCGTCTACGATGGGCCGGCCAACAAAGGGGTGACATTGGTCAACGCGACTGATTCCAGTGGTGATCCGTTCGCCGTCATCGAATACGACGATGTCGAACCGTACCCGACCGGATCGACCTCGGACCACTTTGACTTTGAACTGATCGCCTACTACGATCCTGATCCCAATCGCTACGAGTATATCTTTGCCTACGACAACCTGGTGGGCGATGTCACCACGGGCACCATCGGTCTGGAGGATCTGGCTGGCACTTTCGGCGTCCAGTACGCCTACAACGATGTGACACTCAGCGATGGCCTGGCCATCTGCTTCGATCTGGCGCAGACGAGGGATCAGCCGGCCACCATTACCTACCAGGTCACCGTGACCGATGCTGGTTGGCCCCGCACCTTTACCAACGAGGTCGATCACCAGACGGACAACCCCGGCAGCCAAGTGGCCACCACCAGCGTGGATGTGACTACCACGCGCTACAAGCGATATCTGCCCCTGATCCTGTTCAACCAGTAGACCAGCGCGCTCACCAAGAAGAACGGGCCACCGGGAGATACCGGTGGCCCGTTGCGATTCATCCGGCCCACGGGCCGGTGCCTAGACCGCTCAATAGCCGTGGAACCCGACCGATACCTGGCGGCCGTGGACCACGGTCGGGACCCGGCGGCGGCCGCCATTCTGTGCGAGCATGCGCTCCAGGGCGGTGCCATCGGCTTGGACGTTGTACTCGGTGTAGCGCAGGCCCCGTCGCTGCAGATCGTCCTTGGCGGCAGCGCAGTACGGGCAGCCCGGCTTGGTGTAGATCGTCGCCTCGGCCATCTCACCCTTGGCGCGTGGCATGGCTTAGCACGTCACGTGAAACAGGCCGATGACGGCGCCTTCCGCTTCGTTCCAGGCCTCGATGGCGTCCTTCATGGGCAACAGATCGACGTGGCACCCCTTCTTGGTGAAGTAGGCGGCCGCTTCGTCGGACAAGGTAACCAGGCCAAACTGCCCAGCGCCGACGATCAGTCGCTCGGCGCCCTTCTGGTAGACGTGTTTGGCTTCGTCCCGCGAAACGACGTGCGATGTGCCATAGATCGCCTTGGACAGCTTCTTCTTGCGCTTTTTGACCTTGCCGCTGAGGCGGATGATGACGTCTTTTTCGATCTGCTCGCCCTCAATGGTGACAGAGCCAAACATCGTGCGGTCAATGTGGGGTTTCATTGGGCACCGTACCCTCCCTGTGTGAACGACTTACCCCGCTGCGCGTCGGATGATGGCTGCGCAGTGACCTTTCACAGAACAGACTCGGGCTTTTTTCATGCTCATGCCCAGCCCGTGGCAGGGCGGTTTCTACCTAGTCCAGTTGGGTCCGGCGCCGAGCTTTGGAAAAGTCCAGATCAGTGGTGTCAAGCGGTATTAGCTGGCGCCACGTAGCACGCGCTCGTCGCCCACGCGGCGCGTAATGCGTTGTTCGTCGAGGTAGCCCAGGAGCGCCAGGGCGTACTTGCGGCTGGTGTCAAACAGGTCCCGGACTTGGGCCACGGTCACACTGCCCTGCTCGCGGATGGTGGCTACAACGCGATCGCGCATTGCTTCGTAGGTCTCCGCCAGCAGGATCACATCCTCATTGAGCTTGATCAACTGGCCCCGCTCGATCAGGGCCGCCAGTACTTCGCCGCCAACCTGTTCCTCGCATTGGCTGACCGATGGTGTGGTATAGGGGCCTTGGCGAAATGTGTAGAGCAAGTAGTCGACTGCCTGCTGCTGCTTGGTTGTAAAGGTCGCCTGGTGCGTCTCGAGCCGGATCGTGCTGCCCTCTTCGACCAGCCATCCGGCGGCCGTTGCCCGGGCCACGATCTCGTTAAAGAGACGCGGGGTCAGCGCCGGCAGATGTTGCCCCAAGCGACTCTTCACCTCCTCGCGGGGCATGCCTGCCCGCAAGGGATACTGACGATGGTACTCGCCCAGGAGCGCCTCGAGACGCTCTCGTAGGGCCCCCCAGCCAGAGCGAGAGATCAAGAAGGCGCTGTCGGGGATCGCCGGTGGGGTTTCGCCGGCCAGCTGATCGCTGTCGAGCACCAGTACCTGGCCCTCAGCGACCAGTGTCGCCAGCGCCACCTCCGCCCGCGAACGAGACAGGCTGCCCCGGCCCAGCAGATCCCGTGACTCGGCCGGCTGCTGGCGTTCCAGGTTCTGCAGCAGGATCTCCTCGGGCGTGCCATGGGCCAGCGTCTCCAGCTGCTCGATCACTTCCGGGCGGAACCGGCGGTGGCGCCGGCCGGGAAAGGGATTGACCACGATGCCGCCGCCAATGGTCACACTGGGTGAGGGCTGGCGAATGATATACCGGTCGCCCTTGACCAGGGTCACTGGCTGCGCCAGCCGGATCTGCACCCATCCCTCGTCGCCCGGCGCCAGGGTCCGGGTGCCGAGCAGCCGCACCCGAGCCTGGGTCTCGGCTGCCCCGCTGAAAAAGTTCACGGCGGCGTTGTGCTTGAGCGGGAGCGGCGCATCGGGTAGGTACCGCAGATGGCAGTCCACCAGCATCGTGGGCCGCAACCAACCAGGGACCGTTACGACCTCGCCACGCGCGATCTCGTCCTTGCTGACGCCCGTGAGATTGATGGCTACCCGGCTGCCGGGTACCGCTTCTTCGATCTTTTCCTTGTGAGTCTGTAATCCCCGGATACGGGCCTTGAGCCCGCTGGGCTGGATCTCGACTTCTTGGCCCACGTGGAGCGTGCCATCGCTCAGCGTGCCCGTGACCACCGTTCCGAATCCAGGGATGGTGAACACCCGGTCCACCGGCAGCCGGGGGCGTCCCACATCGCGGCGCGGCGCGCTGCTGGACAGAAAGCGATCCAATTCGGCCACGACGGCCTCCAGACCCTCCCCGGTACGCGCTGAGCAGCGGACCACGGGTGCTCCATCCAGCACGGTATCTTCCAGGACGTCGAGGAGGTCGGCCTCCACCAAGTCCAGCCAATCTTCATCCTCGGCCATATCGATCTTGGTCAAGGCGACGACCCCGCCCCGTACCTGCAGCAGGTCCAGGATCGCCAGGTGCTCGCGTGTCTGGGGCATCACTCCTTCATCAGCGGCCACGACGAAAAGGGCCGCGTCGATCCCACCCACGCCCGAGAGCATATTCTTGATAAAGTCCTTGTGACCCGGCACATCGACAATTCCTATCCGCTCGCCGCTGGGCAGTGCCAGCCAGGCGAAGCCCAGGTCAATGGTCATCTCGCGCTCTTTTTCTTCTTTGAGGCGATCGGGATCAATTCCGGTAAGCGCCTTTACCAAGGTAGACTTGCCGTGATCCACATGACCCGCTGTTCCAACTACACGCACAGTTTCCTTCTCCCCGTGGTCTGCCGTTCGAGTGTCTGGTACAAAGGAGGTCCCGGCCTACTCTTTCTTGGGCCGTCCTTCGAGGAGCTTGGTCATTTCGCCTAGCCAACGCCGCGACTCTTGGGTCTGATAGTTGATCTGCGCTTCAAAGAATTTCCACGCGGCGTCGATCTCGACTCGGTGCTGCGTCAAGCGCGCTTCTAAAGGGACAAACCGGTCCGCCGTCTCTTTGTTCCGCTTGGCCTGTTCGCCCCACTGGTGGTCCCAGCGCAACAGCTCTTTGCGCCAGCGCTTCTCGTTCTCTTCATCCCATTGCTCGAGTTGGCGCTTTTGACGCTCCTCGGCCAGGCGCTGCAATTCGGCCACTTGGGCCTGTTCGCGGTTGATCATCTCTTGGAACCGTTCGATGTTCTCCACCACGTGGCGGTCCTCACGAAACGCTTCGGAAAATTCCCGTATCCGGACCTCGAAGGTATCTATCTTTTTTACTTGGGCTTCCAAGGTCTCGATCCATTCCGCTATCTGGCGCTTCACTTGTTCCATCTCGAGCAGCTGCCCATCGACAAACTCTTGCTGCGAAGACCGCATCTGGCCCACCAGCGATTTCAGCTCGGCTGTATCCCGCTCGTGGCGCTGGCCAGTATCTTCCACCATTTGCAGGCGCGATCCTTGCTGCTCGATCCGCTTCATGGCCTCCACCGATTCCTGCTGCAGCCGCGCGATGCGCTTGGCATCTTGCTGGCGGCCATCTTCCAGGAAGGGGATGGCCCGCAACTTGTTCTCTACTTCTTGGGTCAGCGCATTCAGCTCTTGTCGCGTCGCCATCGCTGTATCGCTCACACGGCGCTGCTCCGCCTTGCGCAACTCGATCTCTTCATTCATGCGGGGCAGGCGCTGCAGCTCCCGGCGGATTTCGTTCAGCGCCTTGGACGTATTGTCGCGCTCGATGGCCCGTATGCGTTCCGCCTCGCGCGTCTCCTGCTGGCGGCGCTCGTCCGCTTGGGCAAACATCTGTATAACCTCGTCCTTGAGCTGCTGCAATGCCGCGTCCAACTGGGTGAACTTGAGGAGTTGAGCCTGCAAGCCCGCCACCCGCCCCTCCAGTTCCTGAATAAGGCGCGATTGATCCTGCAATTCGCCCGTTTGGTTCTCGATCTTTTGTTGTAGCCGGATCATTTCGGCTTTGTCACGGCGGTGTTCCTCATCCAGCCAAGAGACCATCTGTGTCAATTGGCCCGGGTCCATGCTCATCTGTCGTGCCTCCCCCAAAAAAGTTGACCTCCCACACGTGCAGGGTGCTCGCCAGCCGGCACTCTTTCAAACCGGTCCGGAACACCGAGCCCGCGGGAGGACCTACACTAGCGGTTTAGATCCACAACGCGGCCGCTGTCCATAAAGATCACGCGTTCCGCGATGTTGGTCGTCCGGTCCGCGATCCGCTCCAGGTTATGGGCCACCCACAGCAGGTAGGTCGCCTGTGTGATCTTGCGCGGGTCCTCCATCATAAAGATCAGAAGCTCGCGATAGATCTGATCATAGAGCGCATCCACCACATCGTCCGCCGCCCCGATGCCCCGCGCGGTATCGGGATCCTGCTGGGCGAATGCTTCCAGCGAGAGCATGAGCATCCTGCGCCCCTCTTCGGCCATGCGGGGAATGTCGATCAGCGGTTTGAGCAGCGGTTGGGCCGAGAGTTTGATGGCCAGTTTGGCAATGCCCTCCGCATAATCCCCAATGCGCTCCAACTCTGCGGCAATATTTGAAACCGAAAGAATGGCACGCAGATCACCGGCCATCGGTTGTTGGGTGGCGATCAGGACCAGGCACTTCTCATCGATATCGTGCTGGACCTCATTGATCTCTTCGTCAAAGGCGATGACTTGCTGGGCTAGCTCCACGTTCTGCTGGGCAAGCGCTTTGACCGCCTGATCGATGGAATCGGCCACCATTTGGCCCATACCCAACAGGTCCTCTAACAACTCGCTGATCTGCTCTTGGAAAACTCGGCGTACCATGAACACCCCTCAGTCAATAGTAGATATGCACTGGTGTACCAATGTCCGCCCAGTTGTAGATGGTGCGGGCCGCTGCGTTGCTCAGAATCACACAGCCGTACGACGCCCTTTGGCCCAGGAGCCCGCCCCACATTACAGTGCCGTCCGTTCGGATAGGCAGCGCATGTATCCCGTTTTCCACATTACCCACCCAGTAGATGCCCAGCCAGTGGGGCATGCTCAGGCGCCAAATGCTTGACCAGGCCATGGGGATCTTTGACTGGACTTGGAAGTGCCCCACAGCCGTGTCCCGACCGGGCAGGCCGGTCGAGGTCGGAAAGTTGTAGAGCAAAGTGTCGCCTTCATACGCGTAGAATCGTTGCCGGGAGATGCTGATCTCAATCCGCTTGGGTGGGAAAAGCCGGTACATGACCCGGTCGAGGTGGGCCTTGGCCTCGGCGTCGCCAGGTTGCAAGGCCAGGGTCGCTTCCAGGTCCGCCCGCGCGCCTTGTAGCTGGCCCTGCTCCTCACGAATGATCCCCCGCTGGCGGTAGGTAGTTGCCAGAAGGTTCGCCACCTGTTCGTCGTCCGGCAGTTTCTCCTGCCCCTCGTTGAGCGCTTCAATCGCATCCGAGAGTTGACCGTCATCGATGGCCGCTTGGGCCAGGCCGCGATAGGCTCTAGACAACAGCGAAGCCACTTCGGCGTTATCGGGCGCTCGCTGAAAGGCTTCGTTCAGCGACTCGATAGCCGCGGTCCAGTCCGTATTTCCGATGGCGGCCTGCCCCTGGCGACGGTAGGTCTCCACCAGGCGCGCTGGCAGGTCGCCGTACTCGGGCATCTGCTCCAACGCTTGGCTAAAGGCCTCGATGGCCGCCGCCCATTGGCCATCCTGGAGTGCTTGCTCGCCGGACCGGTATAGCTCGGTCGTATGTTGCCATAGGGCCACCTCTTGGTTGTCAGGCGCCACCGCAACCGCTCGATCGAATTGCTCCTGGGCTAGATCCATCTCCCGCTTGCTGACCAAATGCTGCCCGTAGTACATGTGGGTTTCCAATGCCCAGCGGCGGATCTCGTCGTTGTCCGGATCCAAATTGCGCACAATATCCACGATCTCAAGGGCCCGGTCCCAGTTCTGGGCGCTCAATGCATCGCGCAATTGGGGCGTGAACTGCAGCGCAACTTGCTCCGGCGATAGCGTCGGGGTTGGGGAAGGGACCGGTGTCGCGGTAGGCAACAGTGCAGCCACGCTTACATCGACCGGTCCCCATACGAGCACGGCTGCCAACAGCAGCGTGGCTACAACCAAGAGTGCAGCTATGACCGCCAACGCGCCGAGAACCCAGGACCAAACCTTCTTTCCGTCAGATCTCGTATCAGTTGCTGAGGATTGGGCCGGTTCCAGCTCGGCGCGGGCTTGGGTGTTCTCCGGATCCAGGGCCACCGCCCGTTGTATGTGTGCCTGACGCTCCTGCGGGTCCTGCGTGAGTTGGGCTAGCTGGAGCCACACGTCGGGAGAGTCTGGATTGGCCTCGACAGCAGCCTGTGCCAATCTGACAGCTTCGTCCACATCTCCCCGACGGGCCACCGTCTGGCTGGCCTCCAGCCAAAGCTCAGCCGGTTGCTCCGCTTCCATCCCTTCCTGAAACTGTCGCAAACTAGGTTTATCTGCTGACATGATCGTACATTAGACTCCTATCTAGCAACACCCATTATATCAAGTATGTTATCATCGGTCAAGCTATATGATCAATTGAAGCAGTTCTTCCATCGACTGTGGGGCTCCGCAATGATTCTTGGTCGCCTGGTCCCTTGCCTTTGCGATGAGGTCCAAAGTAGGGTATAATACTCGCCACGTGCCTGGAGCCAGCCGGCTCCGGGACCTTGGAGGGCGTTTTGAAGGCACTCATTACCGGCATCTCTGGATTCGTAGGCAGCTACCTGGCCGAACACCTGCTGGAATCTACCGATTGGGAGGTGGCGGGCACCGTCTTTGGTCCCTACGACAACATTGTCGAACTGAGTGGACGTCTAGAGTTATACCCGGCGGAGCTCTCCCGGCTCGAAGTCATGACGTTTGTTCTGGAACAGTGCCAGCCAGACGTGATCTTTCACTTGGCGGCCCAGCCACTCGTCTCTGCCTCGCAACGGGATCCATGGCGTACGCTCGAGACCAATATCCGGATGCAGTTGAACGTGTTGGAAGGCGTGACCCGCACCGTACCACAGTGCCGGGTGCTCGTGGTGGGCTCCAGCGAGGAGTACGGGTTGGTAGCGCCCCAAGATCTGCCCGTCGATGAGGATACACCCCTGCGGCCGCTGAATCCCTATGCTTTGAGCAAGGTCGCCCAAGATCTAATGGGGTTGCAGTACTATCTCACCCACCAACTAGCCGTCATCCGGGTACGGCCCTTCAATCATATCGGCCCACGACAGAGCCTGGGTTTTGTCGTGCCTGACTTTGCCAGCCAGATCGCTGCTGCAGAAGCAGGCCTGCGCCCGCCCTCCATAGAAGTCGGTAACCTCTCTGCCCGGCGCGATTTTAGTGATGTCCGGGATGTGATTCGGGCGTACGTGTCGCTCGTTACATCCGGTGAGCCCGGTGAGGTTTACAATATCGGCAAAGGGGAATCCCACGCGATACAGGATGTACTGGATGGTTTGCTTGCTCTGAGCCACGTACCCATCAAGGTGCGGCAAGATTCCGCACGTATGCGTCCATCAGATATTCCAGAGGTCATCTGCGACGCTTCACGGCTTCAGGCGTGCACAGGCTGGCGACCAACCATCTCTTTCGAGCAGAGCTTGCACGATGTTTTGGAATATTGGCGCCAAGAAACTGAAGAACAAGCGTAGGTTGCGTTCCCACACGCTCGCCCAGAATAGGATTGGATCATGACAAAGAGAGCACTGATCACCGGCGTTACTGGCCAGGATGGCTCCTACCTAGCCGAGTTTTTGCTGGAGCAGGGCTACGAAGTGGTTGGTATGATACGCCGGTCCAGCACCGTCAATTTCGGACGGATCGAGCACATCCAAGATCGGGTGACGTTGGCCCACGGCGATCTGTTGGACCAAACCTCGCTGATGACGCTGATGCAGGAGTACCAACCCGACGAAATCTACAATCTGGCTGCACAGAGTTTTGTGCCTGTCTCGTGGAAGCAGGCAGTGCTTACTGGTGAGTTCACAGCCCTGGGCGTCACGCGCATGCTAGAAGCGATGCGTGCCGCCGCCCCCGAGGCCCGGTTCTACCAAGCGTCGAGCAGTGAGATGTTTGGCAAGGTACGCGAGGTGCCTCAGAATGAAAAGACCCCATTCTACCCGCGCAGCCCGTACGGTGTGGCCAAGGTCTATGGGCATTGGATCACGGTGAACTACCGGGAGAGCTACGACCTGTTTGCCAGCTCGGGCATTCTTTTCAACCACGAAAGCCCGCGTAGGGGACTCGAATTTGTCACGCGCAAGGTAACCTACGGCGCGGCGCAGATCAAGCTCGGGCTGGCAGAGGAGCTCCGTCTCGGCAACCTCGATTCACGCCGGGATTGGGGGTTTGCCGGCGACTATGTAAAAGCGATGTGGTTGATGCTCCAGCAGGAGGAGCCCGGCGATTATGTGGTCGGGACGGGTGAAACCCATTCGGTGCGTGAGTTGTGCCAGGTGGCGTTTGGATACCTGGGCCTGGATTGGGAAGAGTACGTGGTGAGTGCACCCGAATTCTACCGGCCAGCCGAAGTCGATCTGCTGGTCAGCGATCCGTCTCAGGCGCGAGCGCAGTTGGGCTGGGAGCCGGAGGTCTCGTTCCAAGACTTGATCAAAATGATGGTTGATGCCGACTTGGCTCAGTTGAGACAGGTGCACTACCTGTAGGCGAGTCCCGGCATCGAGGAGGTATGATGTCTACTATCCACTTCGGCACCGATGGTTGGCGAGGCCGTGTCGCCGAGGATTATACATTCGATAATGTCCGCCGCTGCGCTCAGGGATTTGCATCCTATATGATCCAGAAGGGCAAGGCTGGACAGACGATCGTCGTTGGACACGATAAGCGATTCAGCGGCGATCTGTTCGCCGCGTCCGTAGCCGAGGTGCTCGCCGCCAATGGCTTCCGGGTTCTGGTCACCGACGGTGCGGCGCCCACACCTGTCATCTCCTACTCGGTGGTGGCCCACAAAGCAGCCGGCGCCGTCAACATCACCGCCAGCCACAACCCACCGGCTGACAACGGCTTCAAGGTTCGGGACGAAAACGGTGGGGCCATTGCGCCCGACGGGCTCGCGGAGATTGAGCGCCTCATTCCCGCCATCGAAGACGTCAAGCGCCTGCCTCTCGAAGAGGCCCTGGAACAGGAGAAAGTCTCCTATTTTGATCCGGCGCCCGCCTACCTAGAGCAGATCGGGCGGCTGATCGACGTAGAACCGATCAAGGACGCCGGTCTAACCATCCTGGTGGATGCCATGTGGGGCAACGGCGCTGGCTGGTTCCCCCGGATCCTGGGCGGTGGCAAGACGCGCGTCATCGAGATTCACGCCGAGCGCAATCCTGCGTTTCCCGAGATGGAGCGCCCGGAGCCGATCCCGCCCAATATAGATGTGGCTTTGGCCCAAGTCCGGGAAGTCGGAGCGGATGTAGCCATCATCAACGACGGTGACGCCGACCGCGTCGGCATCGGCGATGAACACGGCAACTTTGTCAATCAGCTTCAGGTATATGCCCTCCTGGCCATGTATTTCTTGGAGGTACGGGGCGAACGGGGACCCATCGTCAAGACACTGTCGACGACGTCCATGCTCCAGAAGCTGGGCCAGATTTATGACGTGCCGGTCTACGAAACCGGTGTCGGCTTCAAGTACGTGGCACCCAAGATGCTCGAAACCGACGCCCTGATCGGGGGCGAGGAGAGCGGCGGCTATGCCTTCCGGGGTCATGTCCCCGAGCGCGACGGCATCTTGGCCGGCCTGTACATTTTGGATCTGATGGTGCGCATGGGCAAGACTCCCTCGGAGCTCATCGATCACTTGTACAGCCAGGTAGGTGCGCACTATTACGACCGCATTGACACCCGCTTCCCGGCGGAACAGCGTGAGGCGACCCGGCAGCGGATCTTGGATGCCGACCCGCAGACGATCGGTGGGTTCGAGGTGACCGGCTTGGATACGACCGACGGATTCAAGTTCAGCTTGGCCGACGGTGGCTGGCTGCTGATCCGTTTCTCAGGCACCGAACCCGTGATCCGCGTTTATTGTGAAACCACCGAAAAGGAGCGGGTTCAGTCTATCCTCGAGGATGGGCTGCGTATCGCGGGGATAGAAGATTGACGCTGGTTGATACCCACGCCCATTTGGACTTTCGCCAATTCGATGCTGACCGGCCTGCTGTTGTCGGGCGGGCCCAGGAAGCGGGCGTGGCCGCCATTGTAACGATAGGCACCGACCTGTCAACCAGCCAGCAGGCGGTAGGTCTGGCAAAGGAATACGATTGTATTCATGCGGCGGTGGGCGTGCATCCTCACGATGCCAAGAGGCTGGATGGCGCCACCTTGGCCGAGCTGAGGGAGCTGGCCCGCGATCCCACCGTGGTCGCAGTGGGCGAGATTGGACTCGATTTCTACCGGAATCTGTCGCCCCCTGACGTCCAGCGGCGCGCATTCCAAGCCCAGTTGGCTTGGGCGGCCAAGCTGGGCAAGCCGGTTGTCATTCACGATCGGGATGCTCACGATGAGATCCTGGAGATTCTGACCGGCTGGGCGACCGGGATGCAAGACACTCCGCTGTCCGGGCGGCTAGGGGTGCTGCATACGTTCTCCGGTGACTGGGCGATGGCCCAACAGGCCATAGAATTGGGCTTCTATATCTCTATCTCGGGACCGGTTACCTACAAGAAGGCCGAACAGCTGTCCGAGATTGTCCAGCGTGTGCCCTTGGACCGGCTTCTGGTCGAGACGGATTGTCCGTTCTTGACCCCGCATCCGTATCGCGGTAAGCGCAACGAGCCGGCGTACGTACGTCTGGTGGCCCAGCGGATTGCGGTTCTCAGGGGCATGCCCTTCGAAGCGATAGTGGAGGCGACCACGGCCAACGCCCAGCGGCTTTTTGGATTTGAGGTATAAGGCTAGATGCGAGTCACCCGCAGCATGCCCTAAGCACGATATTGAACGGAAAGAGGAAGTAGATTGAACACGATCCCTTTGTTGGAGCCACTGGCCGCCGACCTCGAGTTGGTGGAGCAAAAGATGCAGGAGCCAGTGCATCCCGAATATCCCCAACTCGCGATGGTGCTCCAGGGCTTGCTCGATAGCGGAGGCAAACGCCTGCGGCCGGCTCTGGCGCTGCTGGCTGGTCGTCTTTACCCGGCCGAAAAGGAAAAACTGGTGTCGCTGGCCGCTTCGGTCGAATTGCTGCATACCGCCACGCTCGTGCACGATGACCTGATCGATGGTGCCCTGGTCCGGCGGGGCAATGCCACCCTCAATGCCCGCTGGAGTGCGGGCGCCACTGTGTTGGCTGGCGATTATCTTTTCGCTCGGGCCGCAAGCTTGGCTGCGGAGACCCAGAGTGTCCGGGTCATGGATATCTTTTCGCAGACCCTGATGACCATCTGCACGGGGGAGCTGCGCCAGATTTTTGACCGCAACGATGTACCCCAACTGGTGGACGAGCAGGATTGGGCGACGGCGCTCAGTCGCTACGATGTACGCATAAACGCCAAGACAGCATCTCTGTTTGCCGCCGCGACCGAGG
>JASFOV010000053.1:0-14085 GCA_050116355.1 Anaerolineae bacterium | reverse complement strand
TCGCGGGCAGGATGTTTGCCGCACTAGGGGCAGGCGGTATCGAGATTCGCGCGACGAGTACTTCTATTTCCAGTTTGAGCTGTGTGGTGGACGGACACAAACTGGAAGAAGCGGTCGGGGCCCTAAAGCAGGCGTTTCAGCTCCCCAGTTCTTGAGTAGGTGGTTGATGTTTCCAACAATGAAAAGCCTCTCTCGAGCGAGTCCTGGGCACGCTGACTGGCGCCCCAGGGGCCTTGGAGGTGAAGGTTGAGGGATTCAGGTGAGTAGATTCGGGGTTTCGCATATCGATTTGACCTTTTGTGGGGACTATGATATGATTGGTAGCTACCATTGTCTGACGGATAGTTGTACACAGACGTTTGGCAGTTGTCCCCTCATCATGCTGAATCAGTGATAGAATGGCAGGAAGGAGGATGGCCTATTCGACTAGTTGGATCGTAGATTACGGTGTGGTTGGTTTTGTTCAAGCGCAGCGTTGCAAGGACCGGTTGGCTGGTTCATCAAGGAGGAAGGACACATATGGCAAACCAATTTGACGGCAAACTAGAAGGCGGATTGATAGGGAAAGGGGTGTCGCGGCGAGACTTTCTCAAATTCTGCACCTTCATGGCCGGTACGTTAGCCCTACCGGCCAGTGCGGTCCCCCGGGTCGCCCATGCGCTACAAACCGGCACACGCCCGCCAGTGGTGTGGCTGGAGTATTCCGACTGCGCAGGGTGCACCGAGTCTCTCCTCAGGGCATACAGCCCCACTGTGACCCAACTCGTATTGGACATTCTCTCACTAAACTATCATGAGACCATCATGGCCCCGGCCGGCCACCAGGCTGAGCGATCCTTGGAGGAGACCATCCAGGCTGGGGGTTATCTAACGGTGGTAGAAGGCGCCATCCCGACCAAGGACGAGGGTATCTACTGCTGTGTGGGTGGTCGGACGGCAGTGGACCTCTTGCAGGAGGTAGCGTCCAACACGGCAGCCATCATCACCGTGGGCGCGTGCGCCTTCTACGGTGGTTGGCCGGCAACGACCCCCAATCCGACTACAGCTCAGGGCGTCAAAGACGTGATCTCGGGCGTACCGATTGTGAACCTGCCGGGTTGCCCTATGAATGTCGACAACCTGACAGCCACGGTCGTACACTATCTCACGTTCAATAGCTTGCCGGAGCTGGATGAGCTTGGTCGGCCGTTGTTTGCCTACGGCAGGCGCATCCACGACAACTGTGAGCGTCGCGGACACTTTGATGCGGGTGAGTTTGTCCAAGCGTGGGGCGACGAGGGACACCAAAACGGATGGTGTTTGTACCAGATGGGATGCAAGGGACCGGTCGCGTACCACAACTGTCCAACCCAGCGATGGAACGAGGGCACTAGTTGGCCCGTGGGCGCCGGACATGGTTGCATTGCCTGCGCAGCCCCCGATTTCTGGGAGATGCCCGCGTACGAGACGGTGCCGATCGTAGATCAAACACCACCCAGCGGCTATCCGAGCATTGAAGAAGAAGGCGTCTCGCCTGTGACGACCGGCGTGGTCGGGGCAGCAGCGGGACTGGCGGTTGGTGTGGCAGGCGCGGTCGCGGCCCAGCAACTGACAAAGAAGGAGGAATAAGGATGGCAAAGATCGCCATAGATCCTGTGACGCGCATTGAAGGTCACTTGCGCATTGAAGCCGAGGTTGATGGCGGGCAGATATCGAATGCCTGGGCGTCCAGCACCATGTGGCGTGGACTGGAGCTAATCCAGAAGGGACGTGATCCCCGCGAAGCATGGCTGATGGCCCAACGCATCTGCGGCGTTTGAACGACGGTTCACGCGCTCTGCTCCGTGCGAGCAGTCGAAGATGCACTAGGGATCAAGGTGCCTGAGAATGCCCGGATCCTGCGGAACCTCATGGCCGGCATTCAATACGTCCAGGACCATGTCATTCATTTCTACCATCTGCACGCCCTCGATTGGGTGGATATTGTCAGTGCTCTGCAGGCCGATCCAGCCGCTACGGCCGATCTGGCCCAATCGTTATCGGATTGGCCACTGTCCAGCCCTGATTACTTTCAAGGTGTGCTGGACAAGCTAACCACCTTTGTCAACAGTGGGCAACTTGGCATTTTTGCCAACGGCTATTGGGGTCACCCGGCGTACAAACTACCGCCCGAGGCCAATCTGATGGCCGTGGCCCACTATCTGGAAGCTCTGGATTGGCAGCGTGATGTGATCAAGGTCCACGCCATCCTGGGCAGCAAGAACCCCCATCCGCAGACCTACTTGGTGGGCGGCATGGCCATTACCCTCGATCCGAGCAGCGAATCGGCCATCAATGCCGACAAGCTGGCTGTTATTTCCGGCCTGTTTGCGAAGGCCAAGGAATTCGTCCAGAAGGTCTATGTTCCCGATCTGTTGGCCGTGGCTTCGTTCTATCTCGACTGGGCGGGCTATGGCGAGGGGCTGGGCAATTTCCTGTCCTACGGCGAGTTCCCCAATGCGGCAGGCGACTTTTTCCTGCCGGCAGGAATCATCCTGGACCGCGACCTGAGCACGGTCCAGCCGGTGGATCAGCAAATGATCTCGGAGTATGTGTCCCATTCTTGGTACTCGTACGAGGACGGCGACGGTGTAAGCCTGCATCCGTGGGATGGTGAGACGGAGCCCAACTATACGGGTCCGCAGCCGCCCTATGACTTTCTGCAGACGGAGAGCAAATACACGTGGCTGAAGGCGCCGCGCTACGGAGAGCACTCAATGGAAGTGGGCCCTCTGGCCCGCATGCTGGTCGCCTATGCCAGTGGGCACGGTCGCGTCCAGGAGGTGGTGAACAGTGTCCTTGAGACGCTGGGGGCAGGGCCGGAAGCTTTGTTCTCCACCCTGGGCCGGACGGCCGCCCGCGGCATCGAGACGCTGGTTGTCGCTGAGCAGCTGGAGCCTTGGCTCAATGAGCTGATCGCCAATATGGCCGATGGCAACCTCAAAGTACACAATGGGGAAAGATGGGACCCGGCCACCTGGCCCAACGAGGCCAAGGGCTGGGGTGCACATGAAGCCCCGCGTGGTGCGCTTGGTCACTGGGTACATATCGTCGATCAGAAAATCGCGAATTACCAATGTGTAGTGCCGTCGACCTGGAATGCCTCACCACGTGATGCAAGCGGTCAGCCAGGCGCTTACGAGGCCTCGCTGCTAGGCACGCCTATCGCGGATCAGGAGCAGCCGCTCGAGATCCTGCGTACGGTTCATTCCTTCGACCCGTGTATGGCTTGTGGTGTTCATGTCGTAGATCCCCAGGGCCGACAAGTGGCCCAAGTCCAGTGGGATAAAAGTATGTAGCCGGTGCATCGATCGCCAGCACCCCGCCCGGATGCCGCGTTGTCGGCGGGGGGCAGAGGATGGTGTGTGACAGCGGGCTTGACCTAGGCGTAACATAGGTCCTGCCTGGTACGGATGCCGCCAACGATGCGGCGTCCCGGCTCCGGTTTTGGAAGGGGCCGGCCAACAAGCACCAGCGACTGGGGATCCGAGTGCGCAGGGGTAGAACCCACAGGAGAGGGGAGTATGAACAAGCATGACAGTAGAGCGGGAGACAGAGGGAGGGTTGCGATGGAGCTATCCCGAAGGGAATTTCTAAGGCTGTCGGGGGCAGGTGTTGGCGCGTCAGTGGCAGGCGCGGCTTCTGCCGGCTCGGTGCTGGCCCAGTCCCCTGCCCTTTCACCGGAATCACTGGCCATCCTATACGATCCGTCCAAGTGCATTGGCTGCCGCGCCTGTCAGATGGCGTGCAAGCAGTGGAATGGATTGCCAGCAGAAACGACCGACGCGGACGGCCTGTATGAGACGCCGCGGGGGCTGTCGGCGGAAACGTGGAATATTATCAAACTGAACGATCGAGATCCGGCGGCGACACACTTTTTCAACTATCAGTGTATGCACTGCGCCGATGCCGCTTGTGTGACCGCTTGCCCGTCGGGTGCGCTGTTCAAAGATCCGGAAGGGTTCACGGCCTACGATCGAGACAAGTGCATTGGTTGTGGGTACTGCACCCAATGGTGCCCGTATGGCGTGCCTCACCTGGAGGTGGAGAGCACGTTGGCCGGGACGGCCAAGGCCGCCAAGTGTACGTTCTGCCAGGATCGCGTCTGGCTGGGCATTGGCGGTCCGGCCTGTGCCGAGCGCTGCCCGGTAGGCGCGCTGCAGTGGGGCTCGCGAGGCGACATGATGGATCTGGCCACGGCGCGCGTGGACGAGCTCAAGGCCGGTGGTCTGGATGGGGTGCGGATCTATGGTGAAACGCAAGCGGCCGGGCTGGGCCGTCTGAGCATCTTGTACGATGAGCCTGGAGTCTACAACCTGCCCGCCGATCCGACGTTGCCGACGATTGCCCGTCTGTGGCAGAACGTCTTGCAGGGGTTGGGCGCCCTGGCCATTGTTGGGGCTACGGCTGCTGCATTCGTCGCCTTTGTGCTGAGCCGTGGCAAGATCCAGATGGAGGAGGTAGAATGAGCGTCCAGTTACGGGGAACGGAAGGGTTTGTACATATCCGCTGGATTCCCAAGTATACCTTCTTGGAGCGCCTGGGACATTGGGTCCATGCCGCGACCTTTCTCCCGTTGGCGTTTACGGGGTTTTTGATCTTTGCCCCCCTGCTCCAGGGGTTGTCGCAGGGTGACTGGGGGGAAGCGCTGCGCGTGACCCACCGGATCTTTGCTGTTGGCTTTGGACTGATGCCGTTGATCTACATCGTTCTCCAGCCGCGGCGGTTCGCAATGAACGTGCGGGAGAACTTCCGGTTCAACCGGTACGACATCGAGTGGCTGAAGGCTGCTTTCCCCTACTATGTCCTGGGCCGGCATGAGGATATGCCGCCCCAGCCACGCTTCAACACCGGCGAGCGGCTGAATGCGGCCATGATCATCATTGGCTATGCACTGTTCGGCATCACGGGGCTGGTGATGTGGTTCGGCAAGGGGATCATTCCGCCATGGATGTTCCAGACGGCGGTGATCATCCACGACCTGACCATGATCGCCACCTTCTGCATGTTCATCATCCACTTTTTCTTGGCGGTCGCCCACCCCTTGATGTGGCAGAGTCTGGTCAGCATGCGCTACGGGGTTGTGTCCGAATCGTATGCCCGTGAGCATCATGCCATGTGGTACTATGGTGAGGAGCGAGCCAAGCAGATGTGGGAGGAGCGGCACGCTCAGGCAGGATCGTAGGCTAGACTGTGGCCGATTTCCTGGTTTTGGGTCTAGGCAATATCCTCCTCGGTGATGAAGGAGTTGGCGTCCGGGTCGCCGAGTATCTGCTGGAACGATATGACTTCCCAGAGGAGGTCCGGGTCATGGATGGGGGAACCCTAGGCCTGGACCTCCTCCCATACGTAGAAGATGCCTCGCGCCTGTTGGTTGTGGACGCGGTGCAAGCTCGCCAGCCGCCGGGTACACTGGTCCGTCTGACTAGGGACGAGATTCCCCTGTTTCTGGATGCAGCCATGGTCTCACCCCACCAGGAAGGGCTGCACGATCTGCTCGCCGTGGCAGCCTTGAAAGGCTACCTGCCTGATGAAGTGATCTTCTGGGGGGTGCAGATCGAGGATCTGGGGGTGGGCTTGGAGCTCAGTCGCCCGGTGGCGGCGCAGGTGGAGACATTGGCCCACAAGGTGCTCGAGGAACTGGCTCAGTGGGAGATCTACCCCACAGCCAAGGGGGAAGCGACGGCAGCCGCGGGAGTGTAAGCGCCGGGCGCCAGATCTATGCTCGCCGTAGTGGTTGAGATGGCACAGGCGATCGTGGCTTGTAGCTGCTGGCCAGGGGCGGATGAAGGATGAAGCGGCGAGAGGTCGGCCAAGCCAACGGGGATCGTTGACAAATGAGTCCCTCTCGACTACAATAGGGGTGGAGGACGTGTATGTGTTTAGCCATTCCAGCGCAGATTCAATCGATAGACGGTTTTGAGGCTCAGGTCAAGATCGGGGGTGTCGGCCGTGCCATCAGCCTGTGGCTGACGCCCGATGCTCAAGTGGGCGACTATGTCTACGTCCATACCGGCTATGCCATCAGCATCGTTGACGAAGCCGAAGCCCTGGAGAACCTGCGCTTGCTACAAGAATTAGCCGAAACGTATCCGGTAGAAGAGCTCTTCCGCTCAACAGGTGACTTTGCCACCGAGCCGGCTGATCCACCCCAGCCCTGAGTCTCTATCCCTCGATCTTCCCCCCCGTTCAAGCGTGTGACCTTTTGCACAAACGAATTTGACACGGCGTTGTGCCTGTGCTATACTTTCAGTTAGTGTTTAATACTCTGGACTGAGTATTTAGCCTGATAGTGTCCTTGACTGGCATTGTGGTGCAGGGTGGCGCGCGGTACGCGAGGGATGTACTGATAGTTTGACACCCATGACTTGATGAAGTATAATGACATTGCACAACCTCTGCGATCTGGGTAGATCGTGGCTTTGCACTAGGAGGTGTCTGTGAGCGAATCAATGGAGAATGTGAACTCTCAGCAAGAGTCTGCTCCTGAGCAAGAGTCGAGTCCCCCGAATAACAGGTCCAGCACACGGAGGCGAGCGCTGCGCTATGGTGTGATCATAGGCGGCGCGTTCATTGTGGGTTTTATCATCTTTGGTGTGATCGCCATCCAGGTGTGGGAGTATTCCAACAGTGTGGCGTTCTGCGCCGATGCCTGCCATGACGTGCACCCTGAGGAGATCGAAGCCTTTAGGGACTCGTTCCATGCCAACATCAAGTGCACTGAATGCCATATGGGCCGCGTGGGTACGATCAACAATATCTTTCTGAAGACGAGCCACTTCCGTCACTTGCCGGAGGTCATCTTCAATGCCTATGACCGCCCCCTCGAGTCGGAGACGATGCGCCCGGCCAACGAATCGTGCGAGCTCTGTCACTTTCCGCCGGCGTTCCATGGCGATACCGTGCGCGAGGTTACCCGCTTCCAGCCCAATGAGGAGAATACCCGAAACGATACCTATCTGATCATGAAGACCGGCGCGGGTGAAGTGGGACAGGGCGAAGGGTTTGACATCCACTGGCACGTGTCCAACCCGGTCGAATATGTTGCTGCCGATGAGCACAAGTTGGAAATCCCTTGGGTGCGGACGACACTGCCCGACGGGCGGACGGTGGAGTACAGCGATGTGACCAACCCCCTGACGGCGGAGGAAATGGCAGACGCCGAGCCGAAGACGATGGACTGCGTCGACTGCCACAACCGGGTGGGTCACCCCTTCCCGCCGCCGGAGGACCTGGTGGATGAGGTCATGGCTGAGGGGCGTCTGGACCCGCGGCTGCCCAATGCCAAGGAATTGATGATGGATCTGGTCACCACCTCGTATGACTCTGTGGATGAAGCCGTCGAGAGCATCGAGGCCGTAAGACAGCAGTATATCGCCGACAATCCCGAGGTCGCCGCCGAGTATGGCCCCGAGATCGAGCAGGCGGCACAAGTGGCCAGAGAGCTGGCTGACCGTCTGGTGTTCGACGAACCAGGCGTCAACTGGGAAGATTTTCCCGATCATAACAAGCACAAAGATTTTCCGGGGTGTTTCCGCTGCCACGATGGCAAGCACTTGACCGATGAGGGCGAGGCGATCCGCCTGCAATGCACGATCTGCCACAATGTGCCGGTCACGGTAGATGGCGCCGAACTGCCGCCTGAAGTGCAGGTCGGCCGCTTGCCGCAGCCAGAGTTCCACCATGAATCCAACTTTGTGGCTGATCATCGTTTCCAAGCGGATGACAGTTGTGAAGTGTGCCACGGTCCCGTCGAGTTCGGCGCCGATGATTCCAGTTTCTGCTCCAACTCGGCCTGCCACGGCCGTTCCTGGCCGGCGGTGGAGTTGGATGCGGCCTTCCCGCACCCGATTGAGTTGGTGGGCCAGCACGCTGAGGCCTGGTGCCACGACTGCCACGCGGGCGAGCGCAAACCCGAGTACGTGTGCGCCAACTGCCACGAACCGCCGGAGGCCCACTTTGGCGAAGCGTGCGAGGATTGCCACACCCCGGAGGGATTCGAAGATGCCGACTGGGGTGGTTTCGAGCATCCGCTGTCGCTGGAAGGGGCCCACGCGGCAGCCGAGTGCGCTGCGTGCCATGTAGAGGGCCAGGAGCTTTCGAGCGAGTGTGCTGGTTGCCACCAACCACCCAGCGACCACTTTGGCCCCAACTGCGAGGACTGCCATACGCCGACTAGCTTCCAGGAGGCGACCCTTCCGGCAGAGGCGCATCCCATCCCGCTGGAGGGAGCGCACGCCTCGGCGTCGTGCGATGGGTGCCACGTGGAAGGGGCCGAGATGCCTGAGTTTGTGTGCAGCAACTGCCACCAACCGCCCAGTGATCACTATGGGCCTGATTGCGAGGACTGCCACACGCCGACCAGCTTCCAGGAGGCGACCCTCCCGGCGGAGGCGCACCCCATCCCATTGGAGGGGGCGCATGCTTCGGCCTCGTGTGATGGATGCCACGTGGAGGGGGCCGAGACGCCTGAGTATGTGTGTAGCAACTGCCATGAGCCACCCGAGAATCACCTGAGCGGTGAGTGCGATATCTGCCATACCCCAAGCGGCTTTGCCGAGTCGGCTTCGTTCCTGGTGAATTTGGCGCCCGAGATCGAACACGAGGTGGAAGGGCGGGATGACTGCTTCCTCTGCCACGATCCGGCAGGTGAGATCCAGCCGGCGCCCTCGAACCACGTGGACTATACCAGCGAACAGTGCCAGCTCTGCCACAAGCCAGGGGAGGAAGACGACTAGCGGATCGCGGCATCGATCGGATCGATCAAACGCGCCATCCCTGACCAGGGATGGCGCGTTTTCACGCCTGAAGGCTAGGAGACGCTTACTTTTTGCCCAGCAGGCCACCTGCCATGTCGCCCAGATCTCCCAAGCCGCTCAGGTTGCCTTCTAGGGCGCCTTCGATCTGACCGGCTAGGGGCTCTGGCAGCTTGTCTTTGAGAAAGCCCACCACAATCTCGACAGCCTGTTGCGCTTGCTGTTCAGAGATGCCCACCTTTTTTGAGACGAGCTCAACCAAGTCTTCCATGATTTCCCTCCTGCACAGATTGTCCGGTATTGTACCACAGGTGGAGATCCGGCTCAAGCTATGCCTTGCACAGGGCGGGGTGGTTGGCTCTGTAGCTGTGCCTCCTCTTGGTGGTGGACGCGTTGGTTTGACTTGCATCCGGTCGTATCTATGCTAGAATAGACCCATGGCCAAGAACGCACCTGAGCACTTGCAGGAACAATTGGATGCCCTGCCAACCAAGCCAGGCGTCTACCTGATGAAAGATGAAGATGGCGGCGTCCTGTACGTAGGCAAGGCCATCAACTTGCGCGCTCGGGTTCGCTCCTATTTTCACGCCTCGGCCGGGCACTCGCCAAAGGTACAACGCTTGGTGACTCAGATCGCTAGCATCGACTTTATCGTGACCGCCTCCGAACTAGAGGCGCTGATCCTTGAGAGCAACCTGATCAAGCGGCACCGGCCCAAGTACAACGTGCGTCTCAAGGATGACAAGCGCTACCCGTATATCAAGGTCACCTGGCAGGAGGAGTACCCGCGGGTGCAGATCGTGCGCCGCATGGAACGGGACGGCGCCCGCTATTTTGGCCCCTTTACAGCCGCGTGGGCGGTGCAACAGACGCTGCACACGCTGCGCCGGGTCTTTCCCTATCTCACCTGCAACCGGACCATCACCGGACAAGACGAGCGGGCCTGTCTGTACCTGGACATTGGATTGTGCCTGGGACCGTGCATTGGCGCCGCAGACAAAGGGCAGTACCGGACTATGATCGACGGCCTGTGTCGATTTCTGGAAGGCAAATCTGACGAGGTAGTCGCCGATCTGGAAGCCAAAATGCAGGTCGCTGCGGAGCGCTGGGATTTTGAAGAAGCGGCGATATATCGCGATCAGCTCGATGCCATCCAGCGGGTGATCGAGCGCCAGAAAATCGTCTCGACGGCGATGGCCGATCAGGACGTGATCGCCTTTGCCCGGGCCGACGGCGACGCCTGTGTGCAGGTCTTTTTCATCCGCCATGGCCGCTTGATCGGCCGCGAGTATTTTGTCCTGGATGGCACAGCCGAGGAAGATGACGCCGAGGTGGTGTCGTCGTTTGTGAAGCAGTTCTACGATGACGCCGCCTACGTGCCGCCCGAGATCCTACTACCGCACGAGATCGACGAGGCATTGGTCATCCAAGAGTGGTTGCGCAGCCGGCGCGGACAGAAGGTGGTGCTCAAAGTGCCGCGCCGCGGGCTCAAACGCGACCTGGTTGAGATGGCTGCAGAGAATGCCTCGGAGACTTTGGGCCACCTCCGCGCCCAATGGCTGGTGGACGAGGGCAAGCAGGCGACAGCGCTGTCGGAGCTGCAGGAGCATCTGGGCCTGGAGACGCCGCCCAACCGCATCGAGTGCTACGACATTTCGACGATGCAGGGCAGCGCCACAACTGGCGCGATGGTCGTCTTTGTCAAGGGGGTGCCGCGCAAGAGTGATTACCGTCGCTTTCGTATCCGTACGGTCCAGGGTACCGACGACTATGCCAGCATGCGTGAGATGCTCCGGCGGCGTTTCCGCCGTATCGCAGAACCCGATCCGGATCTCATCGAGAAGCCGGGCGCCAAGTCGTCTTGGGATCTGCTGCCTGACCTGCTGGTGGTGGATGGAGGCAAAGGCCAGCTGAATGCGGTGCTGGAGGTACTGGAGGAATATGGCCTGCGCGACCAGGTGCCGGCGGTGGGCCTGGCCAAACAAGAGGAGGAGATCTATCTCCCCGACCGGTCGGACTCGATCCGGCTCCCCAGCAGCTCGGAGGGACTCTTTTTGATCCAGCGCGTCCGTGACGAGGCTCACCGGTTTGCCATCACCTACCATCGCCGTGTGCGGAGGAAGGAGACGGTGGTCTCCCAGCTGGACGGGGTACCCGGTGTGGGCCCCAAGCGGCGCTCGGCGCTGCTGCAGCAGTTCGGCTCTATCCAGGCGATCCGTGAGGCAAGTGTTGAGGAACTGGCCGCGGTGCCGAGCATGACTCGCAAGGTGGCCGAGCAGCTGAAAGCCAGCCTGTAGTTCGGAGGACGAACAAGCCGTCCGCAGATAGAGTACCTGCGGACGGCTTTCGTGCGTTACTGGGCGAAAAGGCCGGCAATGGTCTGGATCAACTCCTGGAACATCTGCCCGATCGCTTCCAGCAGGTTGTCCGGGGTACCGGTCCCGGACGCTGGTTCGACGGTCGGCTCCGGCGCCGGGGTGGGCGCCTCCACAGGCGGGGCATCGCCCTGGCGCACCTCATATGCGGTCCCGGCGGCCACAACGATGACGTGGTCGCCTAGGGCAAAGTAGCGACCCCAATCGGGCTGGGCGGCGATGAGGGCGAAATAGTCGTCGCTGCCAAAGCTCACCGCCACCGGCTCCATCTTGTCGGGATCGAAGGTGGTGTCGGTCCACACCCCGTCGTGCAGGACAAAGGTTTTGTCACCCACGTACTGGACCGGACTGGCTGCGCTCTCGTCAGGACCCATCATTTCGCCACCGCTGCCAGCGCCGGTACTGAGTCCGGACGGCGCGGCCATGGGCGCCTCAGCCTGGGATAACGCTTTTTCCTGCACGCTGCGGTTGACCGCTGCCTCCCCCCAAGCGGGGGCGACCTGGGTAGCCTCAGCCTCCACGGCGTCGGCCAGCTCGGAGCGTCCCTCCTCACGCAGGGCCAATTCGGTCTCTTCGACCAAGAAGGAGGTATAGGGCGTAATGATGCCGTAGCGGACGGAGAGGTCAATGATTTCATCGATCAGCTCCCGCTCCTCGCCGTGGAGGCGAATCTGTTCGAGCAGGTAGCCGATCTTGCGCGTGGCCCACAGACGACCGAGAAACTCCTCGCCGCCTTGGCGCTGGAAGGTCTGATCCGCATAGCGGAAGGTTTGGCGGCTGTCGCCGACCCAGCCTTCGAGGGTGATGGTCGTATCGCCGCCGCCCCGGTAGCGCCCGGCGACGACGAGTTGGGTCCCGGCAAATAGATCAGGCAGGGGATAGGGATAGATGTCCTCGACCTCGATCGAGCCAAAGTCGATCTCCAAGTCCGAAAGCAGCGGGGTGCTGACCTTGGCGTAAAAGGCCGAGACCTTCTCGTCGATCTCTTCCTCGGGGCGCACATAGCCGCTGATGCCGCGGTGGTTCTGGGCGATCTTGTCCAGCAGGAAGGTGTTCACATCGTAGCCTACGCCAAAGGGAAAGATGCGGGCATTGTCCGGGGCGGTATCGCCCACGTTCTCGATGATCTGGTCCGGGTCGATCTCGCCCACGGTGGGCAGCCCGTCGGTTAGGAAGATGAGAATGGCGGGCCGTTCGCTATCGACCATGGCCAGCGCCTCCAGCAGGGCGCGGTTGATGTCTGTTGAGCCGTTGGCTTCCAGGCGAGAGACGAAATCGCGGGCTTCCCCCCGTTCATCGGCGGGCACTAGATCGCGGGCGTAGGAGCGGGTGCTGGTACTGAAAGCAATAATGTTGAAGCGGTCCTCTTCGTGGAGGTTGTCGAGCACGAACGCCAGGGCTTCCTTAGCTTGCTCGATCTTCTCACCGCGCATAGAGCCAGAAATGTCGAGGACAAGAATGACGTCCTTGGCGATGACCTGCCGAGTATCGACCTCAACCTTGGGCGCGGCCAGCAGTAGGAAGAAGCCATTGCCCTCCGCATCGGGCTTGTAGGTGAGCAGATTGACCCCCACGTCCTCGGCCGAGACAGTGTAATAGAGGATAAAGTCGCGATCGGGCTTGACGTCGTACTCCTCGTAGCCGATCAGGGCCCGCGAATCGTTCTCGCGGACCACGTCGACGTCGTGGCTGGGGCTGTAGATGGCTTTGAGCGGTTCCTGGCTGCGGATGGTGACGTTGACGGTGACTTCTTCCAGCGGCCGGTTGGAGAACTTTTCGGTGTTGAGGGGATAGACGTATTCGACCAGGCCGTTGTCGAGGTCGAGCACCTGGCTGTACTCCAGCTCAACGCGCCGCTCACCGCCAGGAGGGATGGGATAGATGCTGGCCTGGAAAGCGTTGCGGCCCACGTATTCGAGCAAGGCCGGATCGCGCCGCCGCCGAACAATGTCTTCGTAGATGCGGCGGGCCTCATCGCGTTCCAGGATCTGTCCTTCTAGCTTTTCGCCGTCGACCCACATGGAGAATTCGCCGATGGCGGCTTCCTCGGGCAGGGGAAAGATGTAGGTGCCCTCAACCTCAAAGTCACCGTCGTTGATGAAGACCTGATCGACATGGGTGGTGGCCACCTGATCTTCGATGGTCACCGCCACGCGATGGTACTTGATGGTCAGGAAGGGCACGTCCACGATGGGGATACCGGGTGGCGGCTCGGGGATGATGATCCCGTCAGCCTGGGCCGGGACCGACGGGATAATGATGAGGGCCGCAAGCAACATGATGGCTAGGGCGGTTTGCAGTTTTCTGCTGTTCATTGCCTTACTCCTCCTCTACGTCATCGGAACTCTACCTACAAGACGCGGTTGGGGCCCATGGGGTTCCAACGCGTGTAGAGCAATCGCGTTTCTTCCAGACACGAGGGAAAAGACATCCCCGCTAGTTGCTTGTGCTGCCTGTATCCGCAATGTCAGGGTGATTTACTTGTTCGGTTAGCGCTAGGCTTGTCCAAACTGCAATCGCTGGCTGGATATTTTCATCTGGGCAGGCGAAGGACAGTTACCCGAGGACCGGGTCTATTGAAGCTTGCACAGCATGTTTTTGCAGCGGCCCGGCGCCTGGTGTATAATGGCGGCGCAGGCCAGAGGGAGGAACAACATGCCACAGCCCACTTATCTCGATCCATCCGCCTACCAAGCTGACGGGGGGGCGACCGGCGCCCTGCTCATCCACGGGTTCACCGGGTCGGTCGCCGAAACGCGACCGATGGGCGAATTCCTGGCGGAACGGGGCATGACGGTCCACTGCCCGCTGCTGCCCGGGCACGGTACCACAGCCGAGGATCTGATCCAGATCGGCTGGCAGGCTTGGGTGGACGAGGTCGAGTCCGCCTACCGCGGCTTGCAGGGGCGCTGCGACGTTGTGTTCGCCGGCGGGCT
>JASFOV010000052.1:0-14148 GCA_050116355.1 Anaerolineae bacterium | reverse complement strand
CCAAGCCGCCAATAGTCCAGGCGTCGGGCCGGAAGAACTCGATGAAGAAGCGACCCAATGGATAGAGGATGATGTAGCCCAAGAATACGTCGCCATCCCTCAACTTGTCGGGCAAACGGGCGTGGACGTTGTAGAGGATGAGGAATACCAAGAGGCACCAGAGTGACTCGTACAGAAAGGTGGGATGGTAGCGAAGGTCATACCGGCCGTCGGGAGGAATCTGGTGCGGCAGGTCTGGGTTGATCTTGATCCCGAACCATTCCGACCCGGTTGGCGGTCCGTACAGCTCTTGGTTTATGAAGTTTCCCCAGCGACCGATAAACTGCCCGAACGCCAGCCCGACGGCTCCCATATCCAGCCAAACGAGGGGCTTGAGTTTCTTCCACCAGGCATAGATGACAACGCCCAACGCGCCACCGACAATCGCCCCATAGATCCCCAAGCCCTGAAACCCGCCGCTCTTCCACACAGCGAACGCCTCAAAAAAGTGGTCCTGGTAGTAGGGCCAACCGCAGGGAAACGTGGCGTTAGGCGGGCAATCCGCTGGGGTGGAGAATACATGGTACAGCCGTGCACCAAGGATGGCCATCACGACAGCAAGTATCAAGGCATTCCACACGTGATCTGGATCAAGGCCACGCTTCTTGGCCAGGCGCGAGGAGAAGTAGGCACCCAAGCCCACGCCCAGCATGATCAGCACACCGTACCAGCGCACCTGGAAGGGCCCTAGCTCGAACAGAATCGGGTTGATCGGGTTCATACATCCACTCCGGCGTCAAGATTGACTGGGATTATATCACAAAGAGAGCCAGATGCCCAAACCTAGGGCAAGGCGCTGGCAAGCTGGTCACTCACCAGGCCAGGACAAGCCCAGGTGGCCTCAGAGGGCAGGTGGAGGCCGAGAAGCCAGCGCAAGCGTCCTGATGAGGTGAAAGGTGACTGTTCCAATCGCTTGGCTTTGTGACTCTTGTCGTTACTAGCGACTTGCGGTATAATTGAGGATGTACTAAGGGGTCATTTGCAAGCGTGCTGGGAGGGAAAGGTGTCTGACGAAAGGTCCGATCAAATCGGCTATCTGCAGATGGTCGATGTTTTTCAGGATTTGACAGAGGCTGAGGTTGAAGAGATCGAACGGGCGATGACCCTCACCTCTTGCCGGCGCGGCAAAATCCTCTACATGCCCGAGGATACCAGCGAAGTCCTGTTTCTGCTCAAGAAGGGCCGCGTTCAGCTCTATCGTATTTCGCCCGATGGCAAGAAGCTGGTTATCGCCACGATTGGACCCGGGAGCTTCTTTGGGGAGATGGCGCTCATCGGTCAAGGGATGCACAATTCTTTTGCGGAGGCGATAGAGGAGTGTGTCCTCTGTGTGATGAGTCGTGATGATGTAGAAAACCTCTTGATCACCAAGCCCCGGGTTGCGCTGCGCATATTTGAGGCGCTTGGGCGGCGGTTGCGGGAGGCTGAAGCACGTTTGGAAGAGATCGCGTTCAAGGGCATCCCTGCACGGCTGGCGTCGCTGTTGTTGCAGTTGGCGGATGAGCAAGGTCGCGAGGCGGTTGAGGGCCTAACGCACCAGGACTTGGGAGAACAGATCGGCACCTATCGTGAGACTACGACGCAGACTCTCAATGCCTTCAAGGCGGAAGGGCTGATCGAGATCGGACGCAAGCGGATCACGATTCTGGACCGGGAAGGGCTAGAACGAGTCGCTGAAAGCTGACCAACAAGTCCCTGGCGTTTGACACACAATCCTCCGGCAGTCGCCGGAGGATTTGACGTTCATAGTATGGAGAGGGCCATTTCAGACGTAGACAGCTACGCCCAGGACACCGGGGCCCGTATGAGTGCCGATGACAGGGCCCAACTCGGCCACGATCGGTTGCGCGGTGCCCAACCGGTCCACCAACTCTTGGGCTAGCAATTGCGCCTCATTGGGAACAAGGGCGTGGGTGACGGCTACCTGGGCCTGAGGAGCTTGGTCACCCAAGTAATCCTCCACGATGTCGAGCATGCGGACCACCGCTTTGCGTTTTGAACGCACCTGCTCCAATGGCTCAATGGCGCCCTCATCCAAGACCAAGATCGGTTTGACCTTAAGAACCGTGCCCAAGAATGCTCTGGCGTTGCCGATGCGTCCTCCTTTGGCCAGGTATTCGAGGGTGTCCACCACAAAGAAGATCTGTAATTTGTCTCTGATGGCTTCCACCTGCGTGACGATCGCCTCGCTGTCCGCTCCGTCTTGGGTCATTTGGATAGCCTTCTGGATCATCAGCTCCAGCCCGACGGACGTAGATAGGGAATCGACGATGCTAATGTCGGCCTCCGGGAGCATCTCTTTGGCCGCCATCGCCGAGTTCCAAGTTCCGCTGAGCTTGCTCGAGATCGTCAGGGTGATCACCTGGTGCCCCGCTTCTACCAACTCGGCAAAAACTTCGTGGAACTCCCCCGCCGATGGTTGGGAGGTGGTGGGCAGTTCTGGTGCGTCTTTCAAGCGCGCGTAGAACTCTTCCTGCGAGAGGTCGACACCTTCCTTGTAGACTTGGTTTCCAAAATGCACGCATAGGGGAACAACGCGAATGTCGTGCTCCTCGGTTGTTTCGGGTGACAGATAGGCGGTTGAATCGGTAACGATCTTGATCATCGTTCTCCTCCCTCCGAGGTCCGAGGCGCGGACTTGATGGTGGCCTCGCTACGGGCCGGCGGATTCAGTCCAACGCCTCAAGCGCTTCTTCCAGGAACTGTAGCAGTGCCTGGCGACCGTCCTCGCTCAGCTTCGACAGGTTGGTTTGGTAATGGCGGGCATGCTCGAGTAGGCGGTGAGTAATCGATGTCTCTGTCTCGTCCTGCTCCATGAGCGTAGCTCCCACACTGAGCCCGGCCAGGGTCTCCAGCTCGGCGCTACTTCCGGTTCGAAATGCCTGCAAGGCGCGGAATGGGCTGAGGCCTCGGGCCCTGGTTCTGGCCCGCCGCATATTCAGGAGCAAAGCGCCCACCATGTTGGTGCAAAAGGTAAGGGGTGTCTGGGTCTCGGGTAAGCGGGCCAGCAGGTCATTCAGCGCCTCGCGGTAGTTCGCGTCGCGAGCTTCATGCAGGCGGTTGAGGACTCGCACCCGCACACTCTCCCATTCGTCATCCACTGGTTGCTCAGGGATGGTATCCAGGGTTTGCTCTTCGGCTACGGCGGTTGGAGCAAAGACGACTATCGATCGACCCGGACCCGAGTGCCCGGCAGCCAAAGCGTAACTGGAAGAAGCGAATCCTTTCTTCTCCAGCACCTTCAGCATATCATAGGCCGAGAAACGATTCACGCCCAATCGCTCAGCTACCGCCGAGTAGTGGACGGGCTCATGATGCTCCCGATAGAGTTCCACCAGTTTCTCTAGAAAGGCCCGCTGTCGTGCAGTGAGTTTCGGGATGCGGTTCATCTTTCACCTGTGATGCTTCCCCAAAAAACCAAAAAATTACTGACTTATTGTACACCCTTGCGTCTGATTTGTCAACTGTCCATCGCGGCCGATCCTCGAGGTTGTGGGCGACGGCCTTCGATCTCTAGGTAGAGGTGTGGAGGGGGGCTCTGTATCGGTGCTGCAATAGGTTGCAGTGACCGATTCGACTGATCCGATCTGCCCTTATTCGGAAGGGGTGGTCAATTCGGGTGGTGGTGACGCAGTGGTATCCGACGGGCTGGTTTCGGCCAAGCGTCGTTGGCTCTCAGCATCCAGCTCAACCACGACTCCGCCCATAGATGCTGAGAGCAGGTTGTAGGCTACTCCTAGCAGCGTGACAATGAGTGCGAGCAGTAGACCGCTCACTAGCGCGACAAGAAGGATGGACAGGATCAGGCCTAGTACAGAGACCCCGCCTAGTGTCTGTAGGCTGTGGAGCAGTCTCTCAAGATTCAGAAACTGTACCAGATCGAAGGTGGCGATCTCCTGGCCCAGCACGCTGATGGACATTGTCTGCCAGCCCTCCAGCCACTGGCGTACGATCCCACCTAGAGCGACCACCGCAAGCCCGCAGAGAACGCTGGGTAGCAGCGCCGCGACTATGCCTAACATGCAGCCCATCCTACCCAGAGACGCCAGACTGACACGGCGAATGGCTACCTTCATGTTCGTACCCCCTCGATCTGGTTTTTAAGCGCTTCGGCCACGCGAAATGGATCGGTGGCGACGACGCTTTGAGCAAAGATCTCCATCGAGCCGATGTCAGACGTCCGGCTGTGCAACGAGCCCCGGTCGATGATCCGGGCGATGATTGGAAAGCCGGTCCAGTCCTCTGCCGTGTTGGCCAATGGGGGCTGGTAAAGCGCCAGGTTGAAACTCTGCACGCCGAGTTTCTCGGTCATGGTGGCCAGTACCTGGTAGATGGCTAGTTTGAGGTCGCCGGCCAAGCGGGGGGCAACGATGTGTATCTCTTTGTCCTTGAAGGGGGTCAGGGAGGGATAGATGGCTGCTTCCCCAAGTCTCACGAGCAACCCAAGATCCTGGCAAATGGCGATGAGGTCCTGAAAGTAGGGCCGGCGGGACGCGATCCGATAGCGGTGGGCAGCCTGTCGCCAGGCCTCCACCCGTGCGTAGTGCATGCCCCGGGTCAGGGTGATCTGCGCATGGCCGTGAAGGATCGACGCACCGCTGCGCCACAGGCAATTCCATAGAAAGAGTGGATAGCGGGCGTCGGGATCGGCTTGATGGGCTGCCTGTACCCACTCCTGGGCGGTGTCGATATAGTCGGCAACCTGGGCAGCGGTGAAATGTAGGGGATGGTGCGAATCAAACACGATCACGGCGTGCCAGCCATCATATTTGGCCACGTTTGAGGCCGAGATCGAGGAGCGGCCCCGGACCCGGCCGAACGTATCGGCTGGTGTACCTGTTTCGGGATGACAGAAGGGTCCGCCCACCTGGGCTTGGATTATCTCTTCCAAGTCCTCCGGGTTGGCTGGCGCCTGGATGGGGCGACTGGCTCGAAGATCGTTGAACAGTGAGCCCTCAAGCGTGACGCGGTTGGTAATCTTGACGATACGCTGTTGTTGGACGGCCTGCACCGAGCCGAAATGCTCAGCGAGCCAAGGGCGCATCGCGGCTGGCGGCACAAGCTTTCCGACCGTGACATTGAGGTCAAAGATGGCCTTGAATCTGGCCTGTGCATCGGCAGGTAGGCTTGCGATCTGCTCTTCGAGACCGGCAATGGTTCGGGTTTCTCTCATTCGTCGATGCGATAGATCTTCAGACCGGGTCGCTCGAGCCGGCTGGCGATGGCGCGGCGGTATAGATCGATATACTTGCGGGCAGAACGATCCCAGGAGAAATCGGCGCTCATGCCACGGCGTTGGATCTGGCGCCAGACTTCTTGGTGCTTGAAGGTCTCGATGGCGCGCACAATGGCGGCAAAGAGGCTCCACCGATCGTATGATTCAAAGACAAACCCGTTGCCTTGGTTGGTGCCCGGATCAAAGTCTGTTACCGTGTCAGCCAAGCCTCCTGTCGCGCGCACGATGGGTACACAGCCGTAGTGCATGGCGACCATCTGGTTGGTCCCGCAAGGCTCGTAACGACTCGGCATGAGGAAAATGTCACTGCCGGCAAAGATGCGCTGGGCCAGGGGAGCATTGAAGGTCAAAAAGATAGCGGCCTGCTGGGGATATTGTTCAACCATTTGACTGAAGAGATTGTGATAATGTTGCTCTCCGGTACCCATTAGGACGAACTGGACACCTAAGTCCAGAATGTGGTCGATGGCCTCCCCCAGGATATCGATGCCCTTGGAGTTGGTGAGCCGCGAAATGACGGATAGCAGAGGCACCTCAGGATCTTCAGGGAGGTTGGCCTCACGCTGCAAGGCTAGCTTGTTCTCCAGACGTCGGTCCAGGCTGGACACCTGAAAATTGGCAGCGATGTAACTGTCCGTGACCGGGTTGGCGGTCTCGTAGTCGATGCCATTCAGGATCCCAAACAGGCGATCCCTCCGGTCGCGCAGTAGTGGATCCAGCTGCTCTCCGTACTCGGGTGTTAAGATCTCCTGAGCATACGTTTCACTGACTGTGCTCACCAAATCAGCCCAATAGATCCCGCGTCCCATCAAGTCAACGACTTCGTTCAGATCGGCCATTTCTGGATGGTACACGAATCCCCATTCGTCAATGCCGGCGACCTCTAGCACGCGATAGCCAAAGATGCCCTGGTAGGCCAGGTTGTGGATGGTGTAGACGGTGACTGTCTGGGCAAAGAAGGGATCGTCTCTGTACAGTGTGCTCAGCCAGTTGGGTACGATGGCGGTATGCCAGTCGTGACAGTGGATGATGTCGGGCTGCCATTCCAGGTGCTTGAGGCCCTCCAAAATGGCGCGACAGTAGAAGATGAAACGTTGGGCATCATCGGGGTACATATAGATGCCCTCCCGGGCAAAATAGTTGTCATTGTCTACCATATAGACCGGGATGTCGGGGCTGATATTGCCTTGTAGGATGCGCGCTGGTTCGGTGGTGCGATGGATGGGGACATCGAAGGGGGGTACGGCTTCCTGCAGCCGGAATTTCTCGGGATCGATGCGCCCGTAGCGGGGCATGGCTACACGGATGTCGTGTCCCAGCGCACGAATGGCCTTGGGCAAAGAGCCTATGACTTCGGCCAGTCCACCCGTCTTGGCAAACGGTACTGCCTCGGCGGCCAACAGCAGGATGTTTAGCGTCCCGTTTTCATTCACTGTGGGTACAGCCTCCCTGGATACGTCGTCTGTGGCCCGCTTCCGTTGGCGGCAGGCCTATGACCCATCCAATTCATCTCGTACTGTGCGGTACAGTTCTGAGGCCTTCAGCTCGCCCAGGCAGTAGCACGGGCCATCCAGGGCGTGGGCAAGCTCTTGGGCCAGTCCGCGGTCGTAGGCCTCATGCTCCATGTTGATCACCACTGAGTGAATGCTGGATCGCTGGATGAGGTCAGCTAGCTTGTGCGCTTCCTCTTGCGGTGGGGTGTCCGTCAAGGCGACGTTGCCAGCTCCGTCCGTTAGCAGGATTAGCAGTGGCATCGCTTTGGGATGAAGGCGTAGTTCACGACGGAACACACGGTAGGCCAGCATCAGACCAGCCGATAGGGGGGTTTTCCCGCCGACTGGCAGATGGCGCAAAGCACCCTGGGCCAGCTCCACACTGGAGGTGAAGGGCAAAACCAGCCGTGCTTCCTCTTTCTGAAACACCACCAGCCCGACTCGGTCGCGTTTCTGGTAGGCATCCACCAGGAGTGACATGATAGCGCCTTTGGTCGCCTCCATCCGTTGGGCGCCGGCCATACTCCAGCTTGCGTCCACCACAAAGAGGATGAGATTGGATGCTCTCCGGACGCGGACCTTCTTTTGTACGTCTTGGGTGTGAATGGTAAGACTGCCGGGTTCACCTTCCCGATCCGCTTGTTGCAGGGCAGCCTGGCGGATGGTTGCATCCAGTGCGATATCACTCAAATCGCCATTGGCTGGCAGGGCCTGGATGTAGCGTCCCCGTTTCCGGCTGGTCCGGGTGGTCGAGCGTTTGCCAGCGGTCTTGCGCGTGAGCCGGTCGACAGACGATTCCAAGCGGCGGGGCCTGAAGGTTTCGCCGATGGGAACGACTAGATCAACCTCTTCTGCTCCGCCAACTCCCAGGGCGTCGGCTTCATGGCCTTTGATGGGTGCGCCGGCCCCGCCCATATCCGCCTCACCGGACTGGGGGGGCTCGTCATCCCCCGTCACGTCTTTTTTTTTCCAGGGGCGGGTTCGCTCATTGAGGCGCCGGATGACTCGTCCTCGATCTGGCGCTGCGCCTCCTGGAGCCGGCTGGATAGCTCATCCATGCGATTCTCAGTCTCTTGGAATGGCATGCGCTTCAGGCGGTGCGGCAGCGCTAGCTGTGCTGCGGCGAGGATGTCCAGCTCGGTGATGCCCGTCTCTTCGGGTTCGGCGCCGTTGCGGGCCAGACGCAGTGCTGCGTGCGCCACCGCAGCCTTGAGGATGACAATGTCGGCGCGGTGGCCGTCGACTTCGTAGTTGGTTGTTAGATCGGCAATCTCATACAGGTCTCGAGGCTCATAGGTCACGGTGGGCAGCAACTGGCGCGCGCGGACGATCTCTTCCGAAAGCTGCTGCTCATAGGGCTCCCATTCCGCGCGGAAGCCCTCCGGATCGCTCTCGAACTGGACGGTGCGCTCTAGGATGCTCACCCGTGCCTGGTGTGCCGCGATCCCGCGAATCTCGACGCACAAGGCAAATCGATCGAGGAGTTGGGGACGCAGTTCGCCCTCTTCCGGGTTCATGGTGCCGACCAGGATAAAGCGGGCAGGGTGACTGAAGGAAATTCCCTCGCGTTCGACGACGTTGCGCCCCATGGCTGCCGAGTCGAGAAGCAAGTCCACGACATGGTCGTCCAGCAGGTTCACTTCGTCCACGTAGAGCAGTCCCCGATTGGCGGCGGCCAGGACACCCGGCTCGAACTTTTTGCGACCGGTCTTGATTGCCACTTCAATGTCCAGAGTCCCGACCACCCGGTCTTCGGTGGCGCTTACGGGCAGATCGACGAACCGGGTCCGGTGCTGGGTGGTCGGGAGCTTTTCACCCTGGGCGACGCGCTCGCGACAGTTGTCACACAGCTTCTCAGGGCGCAGAGGATCGCAGTTGAACGGGCAATCGGCGACCACATTGATCTCGGGTAGGAGGGCCGCCAGGGCGCGGGCAGCTGTGGACTTGGCCGTACCGCGTTCGCCCCGGATCAAGACGCCACCGATCCTGGGACTGATAGCGTTGAGGATCAGCGCTTTTTTCATCGTTTCTTGGCCAACGATGGCCGTAAAAGGGAAGATAGCTTGCATCATTTCCTCGGGTGCCACGCTCAGGCAATGCTCACTCTGGAGCAGGGGCTCAGCCGCAGCCACGGGTGCCTCCTGGGCCCGAAGACCAGGGCCATTCGGGCTAGAACGACTGAAAACGCTCCTTCTTGAGGTTGCATACCGGACAGCGATCGGGCGGCTCGCCGATATGAGTAAAGCCACATACGGGGCAGACGTAGACGGTTTCGATGGCAATGTCCTCATCCGCTTCTGCAGATGTCTTTGCGTCGCCATACATCTGTGCGTGGATCTTTTCCGCTTCCAGGGCATACTTCATGCTGCGCTTGGCACCTCTCTCGCCCTGCTCTTCGGCAACGGCTAGAAAGGCGGCGTACATTTCGTCCACCTCAAACGACTCGCCAGCGATGGCTGCTTCCAGGTTTGATACTGTGTCCCCGACCAGGCCAAGCTCACGCAGATGGTTGATGGCGTGAACCTGTTCGGCATGGGCGATGGCAGAGAAGAGACGGGCAATGTTGGGCTTGCCCTCTTTTTCGGCTTGGGCGGCAAAGGCCATGTATTTCATGTAGGCCTGGCTTTCCCCAGCGAGTGCTGTCTTTAGGTTTTCTTTCGTCATCTCCTTCATTGGACGGTCTCCCTTCTTTGGAATCTTGTATGGATGTGTCCCCCAAGGGGACGGTCAATCACAAATGGCTAGCTGACCCAGAGCCAGAAGAACCTGCTGCAATAGAGCCGGTGCAGCGAAGGGCTTTTGCAGGAACTGGTTTGCGGTCCGCTCACAACTGTAGAACTTGCGGCTCGGCGGTTCAGAAGACATGGCAATGACCGGAATAGACTTGCAGGGCTCGTCGGGAAGCACTGTTTCCAAATGCATGGCATCTACGTCCGGCAGGTCTAGATCTACCAGGATAAGGTCTGGCACGCTCTTCCGAATCAGCTCTAGTCCGTGCTCACCGCTGACAGCCTCTTCTACAGCCAATCCCAATGGTTCCAGGTTGGCCCGGATCAACTTGCGTATACGCCAGTCGCCCTCAATCGTCAATACCTTGTGTGCTCCCATACAGTTATCATAACGCAAGAGCCGTTAGAAAGGCATAAAAGCATGGTCGCTTGCTGTAAGAATCGTGTTAGAATTGACGCGATGGTTCAGCTTTGACACCGCGCGATCTTATCACATCTGTCACGCAAAGTCAAACGATCATTCGCATGGCACGCCAAGACGGACGCTCTGGACGACGTTACCGGTGCAGAGCAATGATGCGTGAAATGGATCGACGACCGAGTCGCATGGGCGTGGCTACTGGTCCTCCTTTGGCTGGTACAGCATATAGCCGGCTCCAGGCTGCGTCAGCAGATAGACTGGTTCGGAGGGGGTGGGCTCGAGTTTCTGGCGAAGGTAACGCATATAGACGCGCAAGTATTCGGTTTCGTCACCGTACTCGGGACCCCACACCGCGCGCAATAGCTCGCGATGTCCCAGCACGCGGTTGGGGTTCGAAGCCAGATAGGCGAGGAAACGGTATTCAGTCGGCGTCAATTTGACCGGGTCACCTTCCACAGTGACCCGGTGTTGGGCAAAGTCGATCTCTATGGGGCCCGCCTTGAAATCCTGACGGACAACAACTTCTTCAGGCCATTTGCTTCGACGGAGGACCGCTTGCACGCGCATAAGTAGCTCGGTCACGGAGAAAGGTTTGGTCAAATAGTCATCGGCACCCACTTCGAAGCCGTGCACGAGATCAACCTCAGCGCTGCGGGCGGTGAGCATGATAACCGGTACTGTCGAGAACTCGCGGATGTGGCGGCATACGGCGTATCCGTCTAGCTTGGGTAACATGAGGTCCAACAGCACCAAGTCGGGCAGCTCTCGTTCAACCATTCGGATCGCTTCTTCCCCGTCAGCGGCGGTGATCACGCGGTAGCCCGACGGTTCGAGGTTGGCTTTGAGCAATTTGAGGACGTGTGGCTCGTCGTCCACGGCGAGGATATTTGCTTTGATAGGCATGGTCTCTACTCCTTGTGTGGTGCCCTCTCCTCATGGGCCAGAGGTACGGTGAAGGTAAACGTGCTGCCGACGCCAGGTTCGCTTTCGGCCCATATCTGCCCACCATGGGCCTCGATGATGGCCTTACAGATCGAAAGGCCCAGGCCGCTGCCACCCACTTTGCGGGTTGAGGCGCTGTCTACCTGATAGAAGCGATCGAAAATTCGCGAGAGTTGTGCCGGCTCGATGCCAATGCCCTCATCGGCGACGCTGGTCTGCATGTGTGTGTCGAGTTGTTGTGCCGTGATGGCGATCTGCCCGCCGTTGGGCGAGTACTTGACGGCATTTTCGACGAGATTGCGCAGCACTTGCCGGGCACGCCTTGGGTCAGCCAGGACGAGCCGCCCCTGGCGGGGCAGCCGGGTCTGGATGTGGTGACTCCTGGTCATGCGCTGAAACTCATCCGCCGTTTCGGTGATGAGCAGCCCCAAATCGATCTCTTCGGGCTCAACACGCAGGGTTCCAGCTTCCACGCGCGACATATCCAGCAGATTGCTGATCAACTCGGCGAGCCGGTCGCTCTCTCGATCGATAATGGACAGGAACTCGCGGCGGCTGTCCTCGTCCCAGGCTACATCCTCGCGTAGAAGGGTGGTGGCAAACCCCTTGATGCTGGCCAGTGGGGTACGGAGCTCATGGCTCACGGTAGACAAGAGCTGCGATTTCATTTCATCCAGTTCGCGCTCTCGTGTAATATCCCGCACGAGCAGGCCCAGACCCAAGTAGCCGCCGCTAGCATCGTGAATGGGAAAGGCACGCACCTGCAACGTGCGAGCGTCCGACTCGCCCTGTTTGAACTCGACTGTTGGTGTATTCTCTACCTCAGAGAGGGCCGTACGCAACTGTCCGGCGACCTGGTCTGGTTGGGCCACGCGCGCTGTGATTTCTTCTTCCAGCGTGGCCAGCGGGCGACCCAACAGGGCGTGTGTGGGCAGTTCCAAAATCTGCGCGGCGCAGGGATTGATGTAGGCGATCCGGCCGCGCCTATCCGCTAATACCAAGCCGTCGACCAGACTGTTCATCACGCTGTCCAGCGTTGCCCGTCGTTGATCAGCATCCTCGATCAGTCGCGCGTTGGCGATGGCAATGCCGATCTGATTGCCGATGGCGGTCAACAGGTCCAAGTCAGCCGCACTGAACTCGCGGTGCTCCCGGCTTTGGATATTGAGGAGACCCAAGACGGTGCCCCGGGCACTGATTGGCAAGCGGATGCAGGAGCGAAACCCCTCGCGCATGCACGTGGTCCTGCTGCGCACGGGATGTGCTTCCATGTCGGTGGCGATAACCGGTAGCTGGGAGGTAAAGGCTAGGCCGCAGATGCATTCATCCTGGCCAATCGCTGACTCTTTGGTCACAAAACTGGTGGAGACGCCGCGGTGGGTGAATAGCCGGAGTTGTCCCGAATCCTCATCGGCCAAAAAGATCTCACCAGCACTCTCACCGACCACAGATAGCGTCGTTTCGAGGGCATTGCCTAGGATCTCGGACAGGTCCTGCGTGCAGTTCACCTGCGAAGCAATGGTCGTCAACGCAGCCAACTCGTCACTGCGGCTTCGCTCAGACAACAGTTTCCCTCCTGTTTTTGGCGAGTGTTGGGCCTGACATCCAGTATAGCACGGTTGCTTTAGGTGTCAAGTGGTGGTGTGGCTTCAAACCCGTCGCCCCCCGTCCGTCATACTTGGCAGTTGGCCGTCAATGGTGGTACAATAGGGCCACACAGCCGCCGCAAGAGGGAGCACGTAGTATGACGACGCCTATGCGCCAGCAGTATCTGCGCATCAAGAAGCAGTACCCCGATACCGTTGTCTTTTTTCGCTTGGGTGACTTCTATGAGACCTTTGATGACGATGCCAAGCTAGTCGCACAAGTGTGCGATATCGTGCTTACCTCGCGTCCCGTCGGCAAGGACCGGCGCGTTCCCCTGGCAGGTGTGCCCTATCACTCAGTGGAGGGCTACTTGGCCAAGTTGATCCAAGCTGGCCACAAAGTAGCCATTGTCGAGCAGATCGGCGAAGTCCCAGCCAAGGGCCTGGTCGACCGCGAGGTGGTGCGTGTTGTGACACCGGGCACCATCGTCGAACCATCGCTGCTCAACGAGCGGCGCAACAACTATCTGGCTGCCCTGGCACTGGAACCCGATCGCGCCGGGCTGGCGTATGTTGATATTACCACTGGCGAGTTTGCCGCCACCCAACTGGCCGGCGACGAACCCTTCCGGCTGGCTGTTGAAGAGCTCGTCCGCTTGCAGCCAGCCGAGGTGGTGACGGCCGACGAGCGGGCACTCTCTGTCGCACAAGACGGAAGTTCTCCCCTCGCCTCTCTGGCCCTCACCGAGGTCCAGGCTTGGCCCTTCGATCTGGAGACGGCGCGCCGTACCTTGCTGGAGCATTTTGAAGTAGGAAGCCTGGATGGCTTTGGCCTGGCTGGTCAGCCGCTAGCTATCCGGGCAGCGGGCGGCTTATTACACTACCTGGCCGAGACGCAGAAATCGAAACTGAACCAGCTCACCGGTTTGCACACCTATTCGACGGCGAGCTTTATGATGCTTGATGCGGCCACCCGTCGCAACCTGGAACTGACCGAGACCTTGCGCCGAGGTCAGGTACAGGGCTCGCTCCTGGGGGTGCTGGATGATACTATTACCAGCATGGGAGGGCGACTGCTGCGGCGTTGGCTCAACCAGCCACTCCTCGATCTCACGCCCCTGGAGGAGCGGTTGGATGCGGTCGCCGCTCTCCATGACCACACACCCGTCCGGACCCGTCTGCGGGAACTGCTGAAAGAGGTCGCGGACCTGGAGCGGCTGTCGAGCCGGGCTGTGCAAGGCCTGGCAATGCCCCGTAACCTGGTGGGCATCCGCCATAGCCTCGAGATGTTGCCCCAGATCCAAGAGGCCATTGCCGACCTGGAGGCCAGTTGCCAGTTCTTTTTCGACCTGACCGCACTGGACCGATGCCACGATGTCGGGGGCTTGATCGAGCAAGCTATCACCGAGGAACCACCGGCTACTCTAGGCGCTGGGGGTGTCATCCGGCCTGGCTTTTCGGCCGAGTTGGATAACATTGTGGCTGCGTCACGCGATGCCAAAGAGTGGGTCGCCAACTTGGAGAAGCAGGAACGCGAGAGGACGGGGATCAAGAGCCTCAAGGTCGGCTACAACAGGGTCTTTGGCTACTACCTCGAGGTGACCAAAGCCAATACGGATCGTGTTCCCGAAGAGTACATTCGTAAGCAGACTCTCGTCAACGCGGAGCGCTACATTATCCCAGAGCTCAAAGAGTACGAATC
>JASFOV010000051.1:0-14228 GCA_050116355.1 Anaerolineae bacterium | reverse complement strand
CGGGAGCACGATGAGAATCCTGGCAGTCAGCGATAAAGTAGAACCTACGCTCTACAACCGCGCCATCAAGCAGCATGTTGGCGAGATCGATCTGATCTTGGGCTGTGGGGACCTGCCGCGCTATTACCTGGAGTATCTGGTCACTATGCTGGGCGGGCCCCTGTTCTATGTGATCGGCAACCATGCCAATGCGGTGGGCAAGCGTTACAAGGCCCGAGAGGAATGGGAGTATCCTGCAGGTTGTGTGAATATAGATGGCCAGGGGGTCCGTTACAGGGGCCTGCTGATCGCCGGTTTGGAAGGCTCAATGCGCTACAACAATAACCGGCACTTTCAGTACTCGGATCAGGAAATGGCTTTCAAGATGTGGGGCTTGACCCCGCGCTTGGTCCTGAACCGGTTTCTGTACGGGCGCTATCTGGATATCCTGATTACCCACGCACCACCAGAGGGTATCCACGATAGGGAGGACCGCTGCCACCAGGGCTTTCGTACCTTTTTGACGTTTATGGAGCGGTTTCGACCGCGCTATCTGCTGCACGGGCACGTCCATGTCTATAGCCCGTTTGAGGCGACCGAGACGGCGTATGGCGACACGCACGTCGTCAATGTCTATGGCCGCCATATTCTTGAGATTGATGAGGTATCGCTGCGTTGACTCTGGATCCTGGTCTGCAAGCCAAAGCTGATGGGGCGTTTACGCATGCCCGGCGGCGAGAGATGTTTCAGCGGGTGCTGGGATTTTTCACCAGACACCAGCCTGAGAACCTGTTGTCCTTCGATCACGTCCGCGACAAGCTCAAGATCCGGAGCCAGCATTATGCGGGCACCCAGGAGGTGCCATTGGACAAGGTGGTTGGCAGTGTGGGACGCTACCAGGATTTTTCCCGTGCGTTTCTGCCCACCCAGGAGTACGTCCGTGAGCGATGGAAGCGCGTGTACGCGGTGGCGCACGGAGCGACCGGCTTCCCGCCCATTGACGTCTACAAGATCGGCGATCTTTACTTTGTGCGCGATGGCCATCACCGGGTATCGGTTTTGAAGGAGTTGGGGGCGACGACCATCGAGGCGACGGTGACGGAGTTGGAGACCCCCATCAGCCTGTCGCCGGATATTGGCGAAGAAGAGTTGGATCTGAAAGAGGAGTACGCAGACTTTTTGCGGGCTACGGGTTTGGACGCACTGCGGGCGGATCAGGAGGTCGAATTCACTCTGCCCGGACAGTATCAGAAACTGCTGGTCCATATCGCCGGACATCGCTACTTTTTGGGGCTCCAGGAGCAACGGGAGATCGCCTATCCCGAGGCTGTCGCGCGCTGGTACGATGAGGTCTATCGGCCAGTTGTGGATATTATCCGCGAGACCCAGATTTTGGACGAGTTCCCCGAGCGCACAGAGGCGGATCTCTATCTGTGGATCATAGAGCATCGCCACTATCTGAGTGAGCGGTACGAATCCGAAGTGCCTCTCGAGGAGGCGGCCAGCCAGTTCTCGGAAGAGTTTGCCACGGGCCCGGGGAAGAAACAACTGGAGGCCGAGATCAAAAAGGTCCGCGGCGAGGGCCGGAGGAAGAAGGAAAGGATTATTGCGGTCTTTGGCAGCGGCAGCGCGCCGCCAGACGATCCGGTTGTGGCCCAGGCCGAACAATTGGGCCAACTGTTGGCGCAACATGGCTTCACGGTCATGTGTGGCGGTTATGGTGGCACGATGGAAGCGACCAGCAAAGGGGCGCAGCAGGCAGGTGGGGATGTTATTGGCGTGACCATGGACCTCTTTGCCGATAGGGATCCCAACCCCTATTTGACCAAAGAGAAGCGGGTTAAGGACTTCTACCCGCGGTTGAAACAGTTGAGCTCGGCCGATGGCTTTGTGGTCCTGATGGGAGGTATTGGCACGCTGACGGAAGCCACGCTGGTCTGGTCGTTGCTAGAGACGGGACAGATCTCGGCCCGGCCTTTTGTCTTTGTCGGGGGCGGGTGGCGTGATCTGTTTGATGCCTTTCGCGCCGTGACTTTTATGCGGGCGCGGGATTTTGACCTGGCGATGGTCGTCGACCAGGTGGACGATGTATTGCCCGTGTTGGAGGAGGCCTGGCCTCCCGGCCCATGATGTCCCTCTTCGCCGGGCCGAAGGGGGAGGATGACTGGGGGAAGATGGTTCCAGCGGGCTGGCCCAACCCGCTTTGTTTTGACGACATCAACGCGAGTGGAGGAGGATCATGGCAGACGAAAAGAAATTGACAGCTCCGGGCCAGGACTATTCGGCCTGGTACAACGAGGTCGTGCAGCGAGCCGAGCTGGCGGACTATGCACCGGTTCGCGGCTGCATGGTTGTACGCCCGTACGGAACTGCACTCTGGGAGAATGTACAGCAGGGGCTCGATCGTCGCTTCAAAGAAACGGGACATCAGAATGCCCTGTTCCCGTTGTTGATTCCCATGTCGTTTCTGCACAAAGAGGCGCAGCACGTGGAGGGCTTTTCGCCAGAGCTGGCGGTGGTCACCCATGGAGGGGGCAAGAAGCTGGAGGAGCCACTGGTCGTGCGTCCCACGTCCGAAACAGTGATCGGCTACATGTATTCCAAGTGGATCCGGTCCTACCGCGACCTGCCGGTGCTGATCAACCAGTGGGCCAATGTCGTAAGGTGGGAGATGCGGACGCGCCTGTTTCTGCGGACGGCCGAGTTCTACTGGCAAGAGGGACATACGGCGCATGCCACTTTCGAAGAGGCCCAAGAAGAAACCATCCGCATGCTAGATGTGTATGCCGATTTCGCCAGGGCTGATGCGGCCATCCCGGTCATCACCGGGCGCAAGAGCGAGACGGAAAAGTTCGCCGGCGCCGATGCCAGCTATAGCATTGAGGCGATGATGGGCAATAAATGGGCGCTCCAGGCAGGCACCAGCCACAATTTGGGCCAGAATTTCGCCAAGGCCTTTGATATCCAGTACTTGGATCCCAACAACGAGCTCCAGTACTGCTGGACGACGAGTTGGGGGGTGAGCACCCGCATGGTGGGCGGCATCATCATGGTTCATGGCGACGAGCAGGGATTGAAGCTACCGCCGGTGCTAGCACCCTACCAGATCGTGGTGGTGCCTATCTGGCGCAAAGAGGAACAGAAGGGCAGGGTGCTGGAGGCTACCGAGCGGATCCGCGCCGAATTGGCGTCGCATTTCCGGTTGACGGTGGATGACCGGGAGGAGCACACGCCGGGCTGGAAGTTCAACGAGTGGGAGCTGAGGGGCGTGCCACTGCGTATCGAAATCGGCCCCCGTGATGTGGAGAAGGAGAGCGTGGTCTTTGCCCGGCGGGATGTGCCAGGCCGAGCGGGCAAGTCGTTCGTACCGATGGCCGGATTGGCCAATGCGGTGGGGGAGATGCTAGATACCATCCAGGCGGACATGCTGTCTGCGGCCACGGCTTTCCGCGATGCGAATATCCACTGGGCCAAGGACTATGAGCATTTTCAAGAGATTGTGACGGAAGGCTGGGCCCGCGCTTATTGGTGTGGAGACACCGCCTGTGAAACCAAGGTCAAAGACGATACCAAGGCCACAAGCCGCAACATTCCCCTCGACCAGGAGGGAGCCGGGGCGGGTGCTTGTGTAGTGTGTGGCGAACCGGCGGATGAGTGGGCGCTCTGGGCGCGAGCCTATTAGCTAGTTTGCGGGCAAGTAAGGCCTCCTCTTGAAGAGGGGGCCTTTTTTTGTTGTCTGGACCCTGGCTGGCGCCACTGCTGACCTAGCAAGGCTCTAGCTCCGGCCTGCGCAGCGTTCGATCGTGTAGAGTAGGTCAGCGCTCGCAGGTCTTGTCACTGGCCGGTATGAGACGCAACCGCCTGGCTGGTCGTTGCGCAAGGGCGCGGGGGGATGTTGCACTGCCGAGCATAATACTGTACAGGGGACTTGGCGGCAGCGACGGGGTCATATTCCCGCCCTGGAACGTACAAAATATTAGTACAATAAGTAATGGCAATCTGCGCCCCAAGATAAGTGTGCATAAAACTATACGCGAGCTGTTGGGCGTCCAGAATATTGGCTCAAAATGTTAAAACTTGGTGCCAAATGGGTTGTGATGCTTGACAAGCGTGCAGTAATATGATACAATTACTTCGCGATGACTGATATGCCTCCAGTATTTAGGACTAAATAGTTGGAGCTGGTCAAACTTGAAGTGAAGGAGTGGAAGATGGACATCAAACAGGACAGTCCGGCCACCGTATCCCGCCGGACGCTTCTCAAGGTAGGCTTGGGGGGAACACTGCTGGCTGCTGCCGGCAGCAAGTTCATTCCCTTTTCCCAGGCTAAGGGGCCGGAGGCAGACCAAGCCGCATCCGAGTATGTGCTGATCATTGATCTCAACAAGTGCAGCGGCTGTGGCGCTTGCGTGGAGGCCTGCGGCCAGCGGAACAATCTTCCGGAAGGCAAGAGTTTCATCCGGCGTCTGAAGAAAGGGGAAGAGGAAGACTGTTGGTGCCTGACCGTGCAGTGCCAACACTGCCAAGATGCTCCGTGCGCTAAGGTGTGTCCGGCCGGGGCCACGTATCGCCATCCCAGCGGCGTGGTCTTGGTCAACGACAAGGTATGTGTGGGCTGCAAGTACTGTGCTGTGGCATGCCCGTACGGCGCACGCGTGTACGACGAGCACACGGGCGTGGTCAACAAATGTTGGCTGTGCCTCGACTGGGTGCTGGGCGGTGGGCAGCCGGCTTGCGTTCAGGCGTGTGTACAGGGCGCTCGCATCTTTGGCCGTCGCGATGATCCGGAAATCGCCGAACTCCTGGCTTCGGGCCGGGTGCAGACGCTACATCCTGAGTTTGGCACCGAGCCGGGTATCGTTCACTACATCTTTCCTGGTAGCTGACGCGGAGGACATGTATGTCTGAACATTATTGGGGCTGGTTGGTCGCGATCTATCTGTTCCTAGGGGGCATGGGCGCCGGATCTTTTCTGATGGCGGCGATGGTCGAACTGACCGGCATGCGCTACCGGGGCAAGTACTGCCCCACCGCGCTGGTTGGGGCGGGGGTTAGCGGCCCCTTGATCTTGATCGGTACCGTTCTGCTGATCCTGGATCTGGGGGCAGGCATACAGGAGCCGTGGCGTATCCTGTGGATGTTTACCAACTTTCAATCGGTCATGACGTGGGGCATCTGGATCTTGAGCCTGTTTCTGCCCATTGCCTTTTTGTATGGCTTGCTGGAGATCATGCATGTCCATCCCGAGGTTCTGGCCTGGGCGCGCAAGAGGCTAAAGTTTCTGCCAGAAACGCTGCCCTACCGGCGCATCAAGCGGGTGGTGTGCAGTGTCGGTAGCGTGTTGGCTGTGGCTACGGCCGTATATACGGGGGTCCTGCTCAGTGTGGTGAGCGCCGTCCCACTGTGGAACACTCCGGTGCTGCCGGCGCTGTTCCTGGTGTCGGCCGTCTCCACGGGGATGGGGTTGACCTTTGACCTAGCGGCCACGCTGGCGGTGCCGGAGATCCACCGTCGCTACAACCACATGCCGCTCATTCACATGATCTTTATCGGCCTGGAGATCGCGTTGCTCGGCCTGCTCCTTATCCTGGCGCTGAATCAGGGGGGAGAGGCAGCCCTATCGGCCGAACTGATCCTGCTCGGCAAGGGGAGTGTGACCTTCTGGGTCCTGGTGGTTGGGTTTGGGATGGTATATCCGCTTATGGTGCACGTCTATGCCTTTGCCCGTAAGAGCCATGGGTACCTGTCTGGTATCCTGTCGGGCGTGGGGATTGTGGTCGCGGGCCTCTTTGTGCGCTACCTGTTGGTGGCCGCTGCCATTCCCGTGACATTGTAAGGAGAAGCCAGCTATGAGTCCAAAGCTGATTCTGCGTAGAATGAGACGTTGGCCGCGCTGGACGATCATCCCCATTGGGCTAGCACTGGCGGCGCTGGCTGTGGTGCTCGGTCTGATATTGGAACCGGCGGGCTATGCTTTGAGCCCGGTTGTGGTGGAACCGACGCCAACCATGCCGATGGTTGCCTACAGCGAGGGTCTATCCGACGGATGCCACGACTGCCACTTTTCGCTGGCGGCCCTGGAGGCCAGCGCGAGCGACCCAAGCACGGCGGAGATGTACCTCATCGAGGAGGATTCGGTCGTCACTCCCCACGGCCGTTTGGGATGCCTAGCTTGCCACGACGGCAACGGGGAAGCCCCAGACAAAGAGACAGCGCATGAGGGCCTCGTTGCGGACATGAGCGCCGAGGACCCGGAGATGTGTCTGATCTGCCACCAGGACTTGCCAGACGAGATCCCTCAAGACCGGCTGCGGGTGCCCCACGGGCAGTTGATCACCCATCTCGAAGAGGGCAGCCCCTGTGATGTGCATTGCAGCGACTGCCATGGGGGGGTAGGCCACGGATTCGATCCATTGTCGGGTGAAAAGTTCTGTTCGATGAGCGTCTGCTTGGACTGCCACCAGGAGCGAAACCTGGAAGTCCAGCTGACCGACTGTGATGCATGCCACCTGGGCCCGCACGACGTAGCGGTTTCGCTGACGTGCAACGACTGCCATACGTCGGTGGAGGAGTGGTCCGGAGTGGACTTGGGCATCCACCCCGTCGAGCTGCCCGGCAAACATGGCGAGATCGCCTGTTTCGACTGTCACCAGTATCCCAACTTTAAGGGCTTGAACAACGTGTGCACGGATTGCCATCTGTCCGGCCATAGCGATTGGGGCGACCACGACTGCGCCCAGTGCCACGATCCGGGAGGCACATGGAGTATGACGGGCTCGGAATGGGATGGGCATGCGGAACGCTGGGACCAATACAAGGGCAAACACCTGGAGGTCTCGTGCAATGGCTGTCACTTTGCTGGGTATACGGACATGGACTCGACCTGTGATGCCTGCCACATGGCGCCCGATAGCCACGATGATGGGCGCAACGCCGCGGATTGCACGGCTTGCCATCAGGCGGATGAATCATGGGACAAGTCGCAATAGGTGGATGGCTAGGATTGGGCAACGATGAGTGCATCGAGTGAGAGACGAATGAGTGAAACAATGAGGTTTCTGAAAATGGGGACGAGGTTAGCTGTGCTTGGTGGCTTGCTGGTGCTGGCGGTCATGGTCATCGTCGCTTGCGCCCAGCCGGGGGCAAGCATCGCGCCGGTACCGCCGACGGTTACAGCCTTTCCGCCGCCGCCGACCGACGTTCCCGCGCCGCCGCCGGGGCCGACGCCGGCTGCGCTAGACTTTCCCCTGGCCGCACCCACGGAAGTGGAAGCAGAGGAACCGGTTGACGATCAGACCTGTGTGACTTGCCATACCAGCGAAGGTGCGTTGCAGACGATGGCCACCACCGAGGAGGAGGTGGAAGAATCCCTCTCGGAAGGTGAGGGTTGAGGGGGTTCACTGCCTCCGGTGGAGGCATGGGAGAAGGTGTATATCAGCCAGCCAGAGTTCTTCGAGACGATGCACGGGCGCCTTGGCTGCACTACCTGTCACGGTGGTGTGGCCGGAACTGGCGACATGGCGGAGGCGCACGAGGGAATTGTCCGCGAACCAGCCTCGGCTGAGGCCTGCGGTGACTGCCACGCCGGCATTGTTGAGACCGATGGGACGAGCTTGCACTCCAACCTTACAGGGTATGCGGCTGTTCTGGAGGCGCGCAGCGCGCCAGAAAAGATGGCACAGCTCGAAGTGATGATGGGCAACCACTGCGAAAGCTGTCATACCACGTGTGGCCAGTGCCATGTCAGCCGGCCGACCAACCTGGGTGGGGGCCTGGTGGCGGGTCATGAATTCAAAGAAATCCCGCCGATGAACCTGACTTGCACGGGGTGCCATGGTAGCCGCATCGAAAACGAGTACAAGGGCAAGAATGAGGGGATTCCGGCTGACGTGCACTGGATCAAAGGCGGCATGCCGTGTTTCTCCTGCCACTCGGCCGATGAGATGCATGGCGCACTGGGCGAGTTCGAGAACCGATACGATGGTGCGCCAATACCCGGCTGCAGCGACGAGGGTTGCCACCCGGATGTGGGTGCGGACGATGGCATCCAGTATCACGCTAGCTACCACATGGATGCTCTGAGTTGCCAGGTGTGCCATTCAACCACGTACAAGAATTGCTACAGTTGCCACGTGGGAATGGAGGGTGAGACGGCCTACTTCAAGACCGACGAGTCGGAGATGGCATTCAAGATCGGGCGCAACCCGCTGCAGAGTGACGATCGACCGTGGACCTACATCCCCGTCCGGCACGTGCCGATCGATCCTGAGTCTTTTGAATACTATGGTGAGGACCTGCTGCCGAACTTTGATGCGGTACCGACCTGGAAATATGCGACACCGCACAACATCCAGCGCAACACGCCGCAGACCGAGACGTGCAACAACTGTCATGGCAATGCCGAGTTCTTTTTGACCGCTGACGACGTCGATCCTGCAGAACGGGAAGCCAATCAAGACGTCATCGTTGAGGAACTGCCTTTCGCGATGCCATAAGGGCACCGGGTCCCGGCAGGTTGGTGAAGCCTGATGGGACGGGCAGATTGAGGATAGACGTGATGAGTGCGCCAGCTACTACAAAAATCGACCTGCTGCTTCTGGGCTTGCTGCTAGACCGGCCGATGCATGGCTACGAGCTCTACCAGCAGATACAGTCGGAGGGCATTGACACCTGGTTCAATGTCAGCGCGGCTGGTGTCTACTATTCACTGGGCAAGTTGCATGACCACGATCTGGTGGCCGAATCACGGCAACAGGGGGGACGCAGCTCGCGCAAATCGATCTATCGCCTGACTGAAAAGGGGCGGACCGCCTTCTTTGCAGCGATGGACACGCACTTGGTCAGCCAAGAAGATTTGCAGCTCGACTATGACCTTGTGGTCTTTTTGCTCAATCGAGTCCCCATGCGCCGTGCGCTGCCGCGCCTGGAGCAGCATCAAGCCCACTTGGCCCACCAAGCCCGGGAGGTGGAGACACTGTGGGTAGCGCTACGGGAAAACGGTCGGTCGCCCCTCAAGGAAGCGATCCTCGATCACCGGCGCCGTTTCTTGGAGATGGAACAAGCGTGGTTGGCTGATGTGATCGAGGGAATCCAGGATATCCAGGGGCTGAGCCTACAGGGCGACCTGCGGGAGTATCACCTGCCCGATCTGTTGCGCTTTATCATCTCCGGTCAGCACAATGGGACTCTGACTGTAACGGATGGGGCGGACAGCCGCATCCTGGTGTTCGAGGAAGGTAAGCTGATCTGTGGCATGTACCAACGCCGTGGCGAAGCGCCTTTGACCAGCGTCGAGGCTGAGCAGGTCAAACAGGGCCTGTGCGAGCTCTTCTGTTGGCAAAGCGGGCGATTCACTTTTGAGCAGGGAAAGGACTGCCCGGAGGAGGCGGTGCCGATTGAGTGCAGTGCCGAGGATCTCATCCTGCAGGGCTGCCGCCAGGTGGACAACTGGTCCATCATCCAACGGCTGGTCCCCTCGGCTGGTACCATCTTTGAACCGGGCTCGGCGGCCCAGCGCAGTGAAGCCCTGGGGCTAAACGCGGTGGAGCAGCGGGTGATGCTGGCAGTGGATGGCATCAAGGATGTAGCCTCCATCGCTCGTGATCTGGACATGACACTGTTTGAGACAAGTCGGGTCTTCTATTGCCTGGTCACGATTGGTGTGTTGCGCGCCGCCGATCCGGACAAGATCAATCTGCGGCGGGTATTCCGCGAGATCGCTGAGCTGATGTGCAACCGTACCATGGCGTGGCGGACCACTCCGGAGGACCGCAGCTGTGAAGAAGAGGTCAATGCCCGGTGTAGCCATCTGCCGATCCGCATCCGCAACGGGCGGGTTGAGGACTTGGTCGATCCGCAGCTCAATCTCGATGAATTGGTCGAGATGTATGTTTTCTTCCTACGACAGCAGTATCAAGTGGTGAGTAGCTTTTTTGGACGCTCCAACGCGCAACAGGCATTCGAGCAGTCATTGCGCCAATTGTCACCCGAGCTGCAAGAAATGGCCAAGCGCCATGGATTGGATCGGGTGGCGCGGGACTAGCTGGCCGGGCTCGAAGCATTCGCGGCCAGACTAGGGTTATGGGATTACCTGGAAACGAGAGAACGCTTTAAGCAGGCACACTGAGGAGGTAAATCATGGCAGAGGTTCAGAAGAAGAACGGTTGGACAACCACAATGCGCTGGGCAGCCCGCCTGATCGGGCTGGCGGCGGCGGGGCTGTTTGTGGCCTTTTTGGTCGTCTCGGGGAGCTTTGTGCTGTCCGAGATGGATTGGGCTAGCCCGCAGGGCTTGCCGCTGGTGCTGGCCCTGGTGGTGGCAGTGGCTGGGGTCCTCGTCGCCTGGCGGTGGGAGCTGGTGGGTGGCCTGATGGCGATGGTTGGCTCAGTGGCGATCATGGGCTTGGTCTGCGCCGGCTCGGGGACGGACATGCTGTACTGCGCCTTCCTGTTTACCTTGCCGCTGCTGCTGGCCGGCGCGCTGTACCTGGGCTGCTGCGCCCGCCAGCGGGTGACTCAGGAAGCCTAAGGCATCGCTCAACCACGATTGCCCTCCAGGCTGCCAGGCGATGCACTAGCCTGTGCCTCACCGGACCGGTGGGGTGATCTGGACCTGCTGACCGGGGGGGCATCCCACCCTCTGGTGCCAACCAGCGCACTGTCCCGGCGGGACTCTGGATGGGGGTAGGAGCGCGGATGCCTTTCAAGCCGTCGCCGGGAGGAGACCATGCGGTGTTCCGCTGCGGGGCGAGCGGGCCGCGCCAACACGGGCCGGTCGCAGATGAGCACGACAGCGGAGCAACCGGTCGCAGTCTGGCGGCGGTGGCTGGTCGACCTAGGGTCCGTCCGTGGCTCGGAGCAGCAGAACAGTAGACGGTGCCGCGGTCGGACCGGGGACGGTTGGGGATACCGGGCTCTGAGTGAGGGGCGCGTGTTACTAGCCGTGCGGGAATGTGCCGCATGCAAAAGGGGCGCAGATCTTATCGCTGCGCCCCTTGTCTGTTCTAGGAGCTTATGGCAAGCGCAGGTGGTTGCGGGCAGTTGAGCCAGTGCGAGCAGGGTTTTTTGTCCGAGACGGGGTGCTGGCCGATTGCTCAGGGATGCAGGTGCTGATCCACCGAGTCGTCTCTATCCTCGACAGCCTGCATCATTAGCAGGAACGTAGCCGGGCGGCGACCCGGGTTGCGCCAGCGGTGAGTCTGTTCAGCGCGAAAGAGCAAGGTGTCTCCCGGCTCAAGAAGGTAGTCGGTGCCAGCTACCTCAATCTCGACCGAGCCTATGAGGCAATGGATCAGCTCACTGCCGGTATGGGCCATCATGTGCGGTCCACTACCTGCCTTCGGTTTGAGCGTAACCATGAAGGGATCACAAGACTGCCCCTCCAAGCCATAGCCCAGACTCTCCAACATGACGCTGGCGCTGCCAGAGCGCGTGCGCTCATCCGCCCGGGTCAGGATGAGCTTGACCTTCTCACTGGTGTCGACAAAGAAGGAGTTGATGTGGACGCCAAGGGCAGTGGCCAGCCGTTGCAGGGTAGATACGCTGGGTGAGGTCTCGCCGCGCTCGATGAGGCTGATGGTATTGGGCGAGAGCTCACATAGCTCGGCCAGCGCGCGAAGCGACAGGCCCCGTTCGTGGCGCATAGCGCGGACGTGTTGTCCGACATCTGGAGCGTCCCATTCACTCATCCTGTCTTCCCCCTTCTTCAGTTGCGACTACCTGCATTATATCACAAACTGCTCGACTGCGACAATCTTACATAAGTGGAGGTCTGTTGGACGAGGCGGGCTTAGACGGCCAGGAGCTTGTCAAAGCCATAGCGCTTGGCAATGTCCTGTAGCTCCGGCGCCAATTGGCGTAGGGTTCGCTCGAAGGACTGCCGGGCGTTCTCGCGTCCGAAACGGCGACTGACCACATCCAGTTGCGTCAGCAGAAAGGCGCGGTACATGTCGACCAGGCCGTCCACTTTGAGCTGGGGATCGGCCTGATCCTCGATCCGCCCACTGTTCAGACACAGGGGGATGTCCGTGGTCCGTTCGTTCACTTCCTCTTCGCAAGAGCGATCCTGGGGCGAGGTCCGCCAGGCTACTGTGCTGGCGCACATCAGTTCTGCGATCTCACGGAACACACGCCGGAGGCGGATTTTGTCCAAGTCTGCCGTCCGGACCACACCGACAGCGGCCAAGCAGTAGAAGGCGCGACTGGCTTCAAAGACGGTCAAGCCCAACTCGCGAGCTATTGTGGTGATATCCTTGACGCCATCCACCGTGGCGAGAATCTGTTGTTCGCTGGGGGTGAACGCGAATTCCTGCAGATGCTGGGCATCGACACCGATCTCAAAAATAGTGTCTGCCGAAGGGATTAGGCGCTGGATGATGTCCCAGTTGTCGACCCAGCGGCAGCCACACAGGATCAGATCTTCGGTGTTAAGCTTGAGAGGCACGCAATATTCCTCGCAGCCCATTTCCTGGTCGAAGGTGAAATCGCCTTCCTGCCAGCGGAACAGATCGCATAGACCCTCCAGGACTTGTTCCGGTGGCGGCGGGGGTAGGGCAGGTTCGCCATGACGACGGCAACTGGCGCAGAGCGGTTGCCCGTTCTCAAAGCTGACAGTCCGGATCTGCGTGCCGTCGGTGACTGTCAGCGTGCCGTTGTGGCGACCGGAGACGATCAGGCGCAGCAAGTCGGGCAGGTGGTAGTGGCGCAGGTCGCCGCTGAGGATCATGAGGCCCTTACCCGGGCCAGTCTGGGCGTAGCCGGTGCTCTCCTCGCCCTGAATTTCGCGGATAACGTCAGACAGCCACCCCTGTTCCATTTCCAGGTAGCGACGCCGGTGGTCGAGGACGGCCAGCTTGAGCGGTGGGCCGCCGCGCTCCCGCTCGTGGGCTAGGGCGGCGGTGACATCGCTGGCCTGCTGGCCCAGAAAGGCCTGGTGCTGCTCTAGCAGGGAGATGGCCTGTTGGAGGGGGAGCTTGTTCAACATGTAGATGATGAGGTCGTAATCCAAAAAGACCTCACCCTGGCTGGTAGCTTGGGCTTTCATGGCATGGAAGAAAGCGACGCGGCCCTCCTCGGTGAGATGGTAGATCGACCTGCGCGCACTGCGACCGCCCCGCTGTCGCGATTCGGCCACAAGGCTATGGTCCCGTAGCTTGCCCAGCGAATAGTAGACGCCGGCCATGCTGACGTTGAACCAATCATCGATGCCTTCTGTTTGGATCTGCTGGTAGAGCTCATAGCCGTGCATAGGCCGGTCCAGCAATAGGCCCAAAAGAAGCAAATCGATTTTGGTTGTGGTTGATGCGCTCATCCGAACTAACGTTTCCCGCTGTACTCGATCGATCCTTACGTTCACCCCTGGCGAAGGGTGCCGGTCACCCACCGCGACAGGGTTGTGGCCCTTGTATGAAAGGGTGATACACTCAGTTTACCACTGAACGCATGAAAGGTCAAACTTTTTAGTATTCTTGACAAGAGTTCCACAGCATGTTATAATCGGACCGAAGCGTAATGTGGTCAATTACTCAAGTCTGAGCAAACGCTTTGGTTCTGCAATGGGTTCCTCTTTTCATTCTTCCGAGTGCCCTTGTGGAGCGTGCCATGAATGTCCCGAATCTTGCAGATTTGTCCTGTTCGTGGTATAAGGGGGTGGTGGAATCAAGAATGAGCGAACCGGTTTGATAGGCTGTGCGTCAGAATTGACTTCCATTGGTATGACAAAGGAAAGGAGAACACCCCAAATGAAAAAGCTCGCAATCCTCAATGTAGTCCTCGTATTCAGTCTGCTGATTGGTTCGGTGGCCTTGGCCGCCGATGATATCTTGGGGGACGCCGACAACTACTTCAGCGGCGGCACCAAGAATATCTCGGCTGACGCCATTTTTGAGAACCTGAACGACGGCGACGATAGCAACAATCCGTACATCATCAGTGTGCGCAGCCAGGAGGACTATGACAAGGGCCACATCCCCACCGCGGTGCGGATGGATCCCAAGACTCTGTTCACACCGGAGAACCTGGCCACCCTGCCCACGGACCAGCAAATTGTGGTTTACTGCTACACCGGCCAGACGGCCAGCCAGGTATCGGCGGCGCTCAATATGCTGGGCTACGATGCCTACAACTTGCTCTTTGGGTTTGGCGCCTGGAACAGCGATCCGAATGCCGGCAGTGTGATCTTTGACGAGACCAAGCAGGGCAACGATTTCCCGACGACGACGGACCCGACCATTGTGACGATGATTGCCCATC
>JASFOV010000050.1:0-14239 GCA_050116355.1 Anaerolineae bacterium | reverse complement strand
AATCCCCCCTTGCCATTTGGGAGTTTGCCACGCCGTCTTTGCGAGCCGTCAAAGACGAAATCGAGATCCCGGGACCCTTGGCCAAGAATCCGTCAAGCTACTTTGCAGCAGCCCCAAGACCGCTACGCAACGCATGGTTCTTTCCCTTCAGCCGCACATAGGCCACAGCTACCTGTACGACCCTTGATATCCAGGTCCAGCAGGGGAAAGCATGATATATGTCATACCAAAAAACCTATTCCCATGGTACAATCTGGACAAGTTTGTCCAATTCCGACCGCAAGAAAATGAAAGGAAAGCAACATGACCAACAAGACTCTACTTCTAGTACCTATTGGTCTACTTCTTATCCTGGTTGGCTGCGGCAGTCCCGAAGCCGCTGACAATGGCGACGCCATCTCGGGCATTTCTGCCGCCACCGAGGCGACCGTCTCTATCGTTGACCAAGCGTTTCAGCCGCATACGCTGGTGATCGCCACCGGTGCCACAGTAACCTGGCAGAACGACGACGCCGTACCCCACACAGTCAGCAGCACGGAGGGCTGGTTCGACTCGGGTCAATTGGCTGCAGATGCAAACTTTGCTCGCCAGTTCGACAAGCCTGGCACTTTCCGCTACGCTTGTGACAATCATCCTGAGATGGAAGGGGTCGTCATCGTCTTGGCCGGAGGGGCGGTAGCCCCCGCTCTGTTCGAGGGGAAAGCTGTGGATACGGTCTTCCGTGACAGTTGCAGCGGGTGCCATGGGCCCAACCGTGAGGGTGCAACCGGCCCGGCCCTCATCCCGGACCGCCTAAGCGCAGCCGACGACTACTATTTTGATATTATCAAGAACGGAAAACCAGGGACTGTGATGCCCGCCTGGGGACCTGTAGGCATGAGCGACGAAGAGATTTGGGCACTGGTCGGCTACATTCACAGCGAACCCTCGGCCGAAGCCGTCCAATGGGAAATGGACAAGATTGCTGCCACCCGCAAGGTGCTGGTGGAGGACGCGGACCTACCGAGCACGCCCAACCACGACGGCAATCTGGACAACCTCATGCTGATCACCGAACGAGAAGCGCGTTCCATTGCCGTGTTCGACGGCGACACACACCAATTGTTGGCTCATATACCTGCCAGCTACCGGGCGCACGGCTATGCTTTCGACCCGACGTCTGAACGTTGGGCCTACAACGTCGGCCGTGATGGTTGGCTATTCAAGATCGATCTGTACACACTCCAGGCTGTGACCCAGGTGCGGGTCGGCTTGGACTCGCGGGGTCTGGCTATCTCGGATGATGGTCAATTCATCATCGTCGGAAATTATATCCCCAACTCGGCCGTGATCCTCGATGCAAAGACCTTGGAGCCACTTAAGGTCATTCCCACGGAGGGGACCAACCCTCAGGGCCAGTTCGTCGCCTCGCGGGTATGTATCACGTCCGACGTATCTCCAAAGAAGGTTGGTCCCTATTTCATCCTGGCCCTCAAAGAAGCTGGTCAGATGTGGCGCATCGACTATTCGCAGCCCGATTTCCCGATTGACAAGCTGGAAGGGGTAGGCAACATTCTTCACGACGGCTTTCTGAGTCCCGACAACAAGCGCTTTTACATCGCCTCGCAAAAGGACAACTGGATGGCTGTCATCGACGTGGAAAGCTGGCAAATTGTCGAAAAGATCCAAACCGGCGAGACCCCCCACCCCGGTTCTGGTGCTGCCTGGGAAGCTGGCGGCAACACCTACGGGGCAACGGTTCACGCCGGTGAGGGCAAAATCACCGTATGGAACCTGGCCGATAACCAGATTGCTGCCGAGATCGAGACCTCTGGCCCCGGCCTCTTCATTCGCAGTCACCATGACAGTCCCTACGTATGGGCCGATACCATGTTTGGGGATCCACCTAACCGCATCTACGTCTTTGACGCCGAGACTTTCGAGGTGGTAGCCATCCTCAGTGATGGCGTGCAGACACTGCATCCCGAATTCACAAATGATGGCAGATTCGTATATATCAGCGATTGGCAGGGCGATGCAGTCCGCGTGTACGACGCCCAAACCTTTCAGCAAGTCGACATGATGAAAGGCGTGAGCACGCCAACCGGTATATTCAACACGTCGCGACGGAGCGAGACCCTCGGTCACTGACATTGATCATTGCCTTGTTAGCAAGATATGGTATGATGTCCATGAGCTTGGGTTTGGGATACAAGTCTAATGAGGATTCCATGAACAGTACCCGCCATCCCCGCATGGACAGAGAACGCAGAACAGTAGAGGCCATGCTCGACCTCTACTGCCACCATCAACATGGAAGCAATAATGGCCTGTGTGCAGAGTGCGAGGCTCTGCGCATCTACGCTGGGCGACGTCTGGAGGTCTGTCCGTTTCAAGAGGGCAAGACGACGTGTGCCAAGTGTCCCGTGCATTGCTACCAAGTCGCCATGCGGGAACGGATCCGGACCGTCATGCGCTACGCCGGACCGCGTATGCTATATCGCCATCCGATCATGACCCTTCAGCATATGGTTGACGGTTTGCGCAACGAGCCGGTCCGTTCGGGCAAAACAGGACCTGGTAGAAGCAAGGTACTGGAAGAGGCAAAAGAGTAGCAGGTTTAGAAAGCCACGCAGAATGGCAGAAAGGAGAGTGTCTATCAAACGTAGTCGGGTCAAAAGCCTGGGCTGAATGACTCGATCTCGGTCAGGCGGACGAAACATAGCGGTTTTTTACAAGGAGGCGAATGACATGTACCTTACGGACATCGTGTGGTGGGGCTACACGGTTTTTGTGGTAGCCCTGGCCCTGTTTATGCTATTCTTTGCCTATAAGGTGCGGGAGAAAGGAGAATAGCCATGGATCGCAGAGAGCGCAATTGGCTATTCGTCCTCATCGGCGTATTCCTCGTATTCAACGCCGTGACTCTCTCCCCCATCATCCCCTGGCAACAGTGGCTGCTCTGGTCCAAACCCACCCCCGAGCAGCGTGTCTTGGTCGAATTCGGCGACTATGCGATCCGGCTACCGCCAGAAGGCATCGAGGTGCCGGTGGACACGTATGTCGAGTTCGTAGCTACGACGGACGACGTGACCTACGGCCTGGGTGTGTTCCGCAAAGACAATCGCATGGTCTTTCAGATGCAAGTCTTGCCTGGTCGGGAGAACCGCATCGTTTGGAAATTCGATCAGCCGGGTGTCTACGACGTGCGCTCCACCGAATACTCGGGTCCCCAGCACTCGGACATGTACATCGTGGACGCCATCCGCGTAACTCGCTGAAGAGGAGAGAGGACATGATGCAACTCGGCTGGACCGAAAAATGGACCCTGCGTTTCGCTGTGCTGGCCCTTCTCTTCCTGGCTCTGTCCGGCTTTGAAGGGATGTTGATGCGCACCCAATTGTACGATATCGATGCACTGCATGGCATGGAAGCAGTGCTCAATACCATTCGTCCAGGGGTGGCCGAGCCGGGCACAGAAGAACTCTACTATTCGATGCTGACTGCGCATCCCATCGTCGGCATATACGGTTTTGTGTACATGGCCGTCTTTGGCGCCTTCTATTTCCTGGTACCCTACCTATTGGAAAAGCCGATCAAGTACAAGAAATTGGTGCCCCTCAACTTCTGGTTGCAGATCGCCGGAGTGATGATCTGTTGGGGGGCCGGTTTCTTTGGCTTGTTCAACTCCCTATACACCCTGTACTGGCCCTTGCCGGTCAGCTACGATCGAGTACCACTATGGGGTAGCATCTTTTTTATGATTGGCGCGGCCATCCTGATGGTCAATATTCTCATCTTTGCCTACAACCTCTTTAGCACTGTTCTCAGCAAGAGCAACCCCCGGTCCTACAACTTTTTCCAGTTCCTGCGGTCGGCCTATGGCATTCCACGACTGATGAAGCTGTTTGGCAAAGAGGACAAGAACGCGCCGAACCTGGATTACAATGGCCTGCCGGTTTTCATAGTGGCGGTAGGCAGGGGTTCAGTAGACACCGTCATCAACGCCTTTGTACTGCTCACCGCCGGGGCGCTCATCTTGGTTTATGGCATCTTTGCTTTGGTCGGTTCTCCCCTGAATCCGGCCTCGGTGGACGCTCTTCTGTACAAGAACTGGTTCTGGTGGGGACTGGACATGGTGGCCGACGGCAATGCCCTGATCTACACGGCCGGCGTGTGGTATCTGCTGATCCCACTGCTGACCGGCCGGCGGCTCTTTGGGGCCAATGTGGTCAAGACGGTCATTATGGTCGACTTGTTGGTCTCAATGGGTGTGTGGAGCCACCACTTGCTGGCCGACACCTCCCAACCCATGGTTATGCGCCTGCTCTCGGGCCAGTTTATCACCTGGGGCGAGTTCTTTACGATGGGACTGACCATCTTTGCCTCGATGATGACCGTCTGGTTGGCCCGGCCGGTCAAGATGACACCAGCCCTCAAATTCGCGCTGGGCTCGATGTTCGGCTTTATCATGGGCGGTGTGGCTGGCCTGATTCAAGCCAATGTGGGCCTGAACATGGTCTTCCACAACACCCAATGGGTCGTCGCCCTGCACGCCCATACCTTCCTGCTGACCGGTGTGGGCACCATGCTCTTTTCCGTCCTGTACGCCCTGGTACCAATGTTGACCAAGCTCGAGTTCCGCAGCAGGGCGCTGGTCAATGCCCACTTCTGGTTGTGGATCGTAGGCTCGGTGGTCATGGCCTACGCGATGGGCATGGCCGGCGCGCGCGGTATGCTGCGCCGCACCTTTTACGAGGGCGGGCAGTTCCAAAGCTACACACTGGTGGCCGTCATCGGCGGTGTGCTGGTCTCGGCTGGCTTCCTCGCCTTCCTGGTGAACTTGGTAGGCACGCTGGGGCTGCGAAATGTGCTGGCTCTGGTCGTGCCGGAGCGTTGGTTGGAACGGGAGCGGACGGCGGCAGTACAAGCCTAGCAGTCCGGCATCCGCAAATGACTGGGGCATGGAGGGTTGCTCTCCATGCCCCAAGTTCCCTATTGTCTACAAGGTCCGGAAGCGAAGCGCCTACGGCGCTGCCTCTTCGGGCATCACCTTGTGCACCGCATCTCCCACTTGGACCGTGCCGGCCCGGAGCACCCGTGCATAGCGACCTCGCAGGTGAAGGGACTTGTATTCCCGTGCATTCACGAACCGCGTGGCATCCGGTCCGAAACGCTCCGCGAATTTGCTGCAGCCAGTATGCGGGATGTCCGTGATCTCCAGCAAGACGGTGCCGATGGCCAGCCTCTGCCCCACAGGCAGATTGGTCGCGCTCAGATCAAGATCGACGACCAGATTGTCCCCCGCCAACGCCATCCGCTCCTCGCTCCCGGCAAGCAGCTTCAGAAGCCGAGCGTTCATCAATGACACCTGAGACCGCGGATCGGGCCGGCCATCGGGTAGACGGGGCTGGCCGGAGTCCACCCAGCGATCGCCCTCAACTCCCAGTTCAGGAGAAAAGTGCGCCGCCGCCATGGACTCGCGCTCATCCTCTTTGGGGCGGATGACGATGGCCTGAACCAGCCCGTAGTCTTGAGGCGAATTCAAGACATTTGGCAGTGCTGCCTCAATCTGCTGGGTCATACGGTGCGTGGCTTGCATAATTGGGTTCCTCATTCATTCTCAGACATAGGAAGAGACCATGAGCACCTAGGTCGATGGTCGCTGCCGGGCCAGCTCGATGGCCTGTCTCTCCTCATCCGTCAAGGAGTAACCTGACTCCCACATCATCAGCGGCTTGGCATAGACACGCGTCGCATCGCGACCGTGGAGGCTGGAGAGAATCACACCGTTACCGTGGTCATCCGCCAGCGCAATGGCAAAGCTTTGATCGCTCCCAGTGTCGCGAAACGGGTTGTAGCGGATGACACCAACGTGCTGCAGGTACAGCGTCGAGGCCGTTTCCAGGCGACGTGCCAGCTCATCAACCGCCTTGACTCGCTCCGCCGCCTCACGCACCCGGGCCACATGGTCATGGAGCATCGCCTCCAGATTGCCACCAGAGGTTCCAGCCATCAGGTGCTGGTACTGTCCAAGCAATTTCTGCTGGCGGGCTAACATGAACACCACACCGGCCAGCGCTAGCAGTGCGAGGATCAAGGCCACGACGGCCACACTACCTGCACTAGAACTGAACAGACTCTCTCCCCCGCTCATGCCTCACCTCGCTATCTGTCAAATTGTGCGCCAACGTATTGTACCCAAGCCGGGGGTAGATGGCAAATCACCAGCTAGCACTCTCGCGTCCAGCAACGCACTGCTGGGTACCACAATTTAGGGACCCACGCAACCCACCCAAATCAGGGGTAGATTTGGCCCCCGGATGCGACGATGGTATAGTTAAGCCCAGGTGCGAGATTGCGGGCGACCTATCCCCACAGCCGGATCTCTACTGGGGCTCCAGCGGTGTGCCAGCCTCGCACCCGCTAGACTGTGAAGCTGAAGGAGGAACGAGCATTGACCAAGCTGTTGATCGCCACCAACAATCCAGGCAAAGTCCGCGAATACGAAGAGTTGCTCGCTGGGCTCACCGTCGACATTACCTTCCCTGCTCAAGAAGGATTGGTGATGGATGTTGAAGAAACGGGCGACACCTTTGAGGAGAACGCCGGCATCAAGGCTCTGGCCTACGCCCGCGCCTCCGGCTTGCTGTCACTGGCCGACGATTCAGGCTTGGAGGTGGATGCGTTGAATGGTGCGCCCGGGGTGCGCTCAGCTCGCTACGCCGGCCCTGGTGCCACCGATGCCGATCGATATCGCAAGCTGCTGGTGGCGCTGGATGGTGTCCCACCAGAACAGCGCACCGCGCGTTTCCGCTGCGTGGTGGCGGTGGCCCATCCTGGCGGCGCCGTCGAAAGCGCCGATGGTGCTTGCGAGGGGAAGATTGGCTTCCAGCCGCGGGGTGAGCACGGCTTTGGCTACGATCCGGTGTTCATCGTCAGCGGATACGACGGGAAAACGATGGCCGAGCTGGACCCGGAACTCAAGAATCGCATCAGCCACCGGGCGCGGGCTGTGGCAGCGGCCCTGCCCCTGCTGGAGCGGGTCCTGGCCGAACACGCAGGGTGAACCGCCTCAGACGGCGCCGCAGCCGTGGGGCACCCGAAGCGGCCACCCCCTACCGTCAGGCAGGAAGCCTACCAACAAAGGCGGCCAAAGCGCGGACGAGCGCTTGCGGGCGCTCGATCATGACCATGTGTCCGGCACCCTCAACCAGATGCAGCACCGTTCCAGAGATGTGATCGCGCAGATAGGTGGAGTACTTGACCGGCGTCATCCGGTCGCGGGTGCCACACAGAACCAAGGTTGGCGCCGAGATCCCGTCCAGCGAGGGACGGACATCAAAGGCGTCACACGCGACAAAGTCACCATACAGGACCCGCGCGGGCACCTGGCCCATCTGCCGTCGGCCCAGTCGCACCAGCTCCTCTGGCGCCTCTGGACCAAACGCCCAGTCACAGATCAAGCGGACAGCAGCCTGCGGCTCGGTGAGAATCCCCTCCAAAATGGCTGGGGCGACCGGTAGCCGGGCTCCTGTGGCCACCAGACCCAGACCCGCAACCCGCTGGGGGTAGCGCAAGGCCATGTCTAGGGCAATCGCTCCGCCCATCGAATGCCCGACCAAGACCGCGTGGTGGAGATCGACAGCATCGAGAAAGGCACGCAGCCAGTCACCGTAGGCCTGTATGCTCTCATGACCAGTCCCCTCCGAGCGACCGTGACCCGGCAGATCGAGGGCATAGGTGGGCGATGGGGGTAGATCCCCTTGGTTCGGGGCGTTGAGGTCGCGTACCTGGTAGAGCCAATGCTGGTGCGTGCCCCCTGCCCCATGGACAAATACCACCGGCGGCTGGCCCGTGGGTACTGGCCGCCGGTGGACATAGTATATAGTTTCCCCGCCAATCTTTACCTGCGGCATGACCTGAGCGACAATCTACAGCCGGCAAAGCGTCTCGCGTGTCCACTGGACACCGCTGATGGCATGCCGTCGCCTACGAGGGGAACTCGGTGGGCACCTTGGTAGCGCAGTTGACCAGTTCGGCGGCTGCTCGCGGGAAGCGCATGACCTTGGACATGGTGCCAGACAGCTTGAGTTGGCCCGTGATCATACCCTGGATCGGATCCAGCTTTTTCTCAATCACCCGGCGCCAGGTTGCAACCGGCGCGCGGATGGTAAACTCTGGCTCCTTCTCACTCTCGTCAGCAACCTCAAAGGCATCCCGGGCCTCACCATGCCACAGGTCGATGTAGAGTATCACAGGTTCGGGCAGACCAGGACCCGGTTCAACGGCAAAGTAGAAGTCGCCCTCCCACTTTGTGGCCGACTTGCGATAAGCCTCGCTCTCATTTACTTCTTCAGCCATAGCCTTGATCCACTCGTCTGACGGGAATTTGTACGCCATGTCATCCTCCTTGGTTATTGGTTGCAGCTCACTCTCGAGGCGTGGCAAAGATCCGCACGTGACGCCGTGGATCCTTGCCATAACTATGCGACACAAGGTTGGCCTGACGGGCCAGCTCGTGCTGCATGCGACGGATGTACGAGTTTCGCGGCGATAGGTCGACCGACTTTTGACCAGAGAGCACCTTGTTGATGGCGTTCTCCGCCTCACGCAGGGCAATGGCCAGCGGGTCCATATCCGCCATATCCAATCCAAATATGTCAGCCAGGCAACTTTCCATCTGGTTGACAGTGTTCGAGCGGAGGACATGAATGGGGATACCACGCCGCTCCGCATCATTGATCGGCTGGGGCCGGCGGCGGTAGTAGTTCTTAAGGGTTAACACCACGTCCGCTTGGCGCAGGTCCTCAGCGAGCTCCACGGGCACGTGCAGGTTCTGAGCCGCTTGCCGCAGCCGGTTCCGGCCAATGCCATAGGCATAGACTCGCAGCACACGAGGGGGTTTGGCAGGGACCGCTGGCGAGGTACGGATCGGCGCCTCCTTCCCCTGGGATTCCACGCTGCTAGGGGCCTGCTCGATCCGGATCTCGCCCGATTCGTCACGGTACCGGATCTCGGGCGGGTGGCTCCGCCCGCGCAGCAGCGCATCAACCGAAGCGGTCACATCATGATGAACTGCCAGATGCTGCCAACTCTTGATCTCCATGACAACATCGAAGGTGGGTGGCGCCATACGCTCCAGGACCGTCTTTTGCGTACCACGACGGCGCGCTTCCTCATCGCTGAGCGTAACCGCCTGAACCCCGCCAACCAGATCGCAGAGCGTTGGATTCTGCAGCAAATTGTCCAGGGAATTGCCGTGTGCCGTTCCCACCAATTGGACTCCGCGCTCGGCAATCGTCCGCGCCGCCGCTGCCTCCAGCTCGCGGCCGATCTCGTCGATGATGATCACCTCCGGCATGTGGTTCTCCACTGCCTCGATCATCACTTCATGTTGGAACTCCGGCTTGGCCACCTGCATACGGCGCGCCCGGCCGATGGCCGGATGAGGGATGTCGCCATCGCCGCCGATCTCGTTGGATGTGTCGACCACCACCACGCGCTTGGCCTCAGCCAGGACGCGAGCTGCCTCGCGCAGGAGCGTGGTCTTGCCCACCCCCGGCTTTCCCAGCAACAGGATACTCTTGCCCGACTCCAGCAGATCCCCAACGATATCCACCGTGCCGTACACCGCACGACCGACCCGCAGGGTGAGGCCCACAACTGTCCCCCAGCGATTGCGGATACACGAAATGCGGTGCAAGGTCCGTTCGATACCGGCCCGGTTGTCGGTCGTGAACTCACTTACCCGGGAAACGACATAGTCAAGATCTTCACGGGTCACCTCGTCTTTGCTGAGGGTCACCTCGCGCTGGAGGAAGCGGGCTTCCGGCTGGCGGCCCAGATCCATGACCATCTCCAGCAAGTCACCGCCGTTATTTTCTTTCCGAACTGCCTTGGAGATGGCCGGCGGCACAATCTCTAGCAAGGCATCTAAATCATCTGTGATATTCTCGCGCATTCAATCCCCAATCCAATTCCACCGATCGTTTTTCATTGTTGTACATCATCAAGCATCACGCCCGGCGACCAACCGGCCATCGGGCCTGGGTAGATCCAGCTCACCCTCGGCATGGTAGGCCGGTGGCGCTAGCTCCGCGCTGCTTTTCAGGGCCGGCGCCAGTTCCGGGACCGCGGCTTTGCTCCAGGCTAGCGTAGGCTTGGCCATCAGAGATCGCGCTGAAAACGGCTCGAACCCGATGGCCTCCAAAGCGGGCCGGATGCCCCCCTCGTACTGCCGCACATTGCAATAAATGGGCCTGCCCCCTTGCTCAACGAGCAGGCTCATGCCCCAGCGGATCAGGGACTCGGCCAGATCCATACTCACACCATCCATCACATGGCGGGCCTCGGGGTGCAACAGAAGCCGCAGCCAATGGGCCGGCCCGCCGGCACAAACGGTCAGCGCCGCCAACAAGTCCGCGCCATTGGCACCGGGCAGCACAAAGCGCTGGCACCGGGCGTCCCGTCCCGCCGCTACGGCGATCCCGCCCTCGGCCTGGCGTACGCGCTGGGGCGTGATGGCCACCAGTAGCTTCTGGATGGCAGGCCAGTCTTCCGGTCGCTGTGGGCGCGGCGTCAACCCGCCGGAAGACGTAGCGACCAGCTCAGGATGGGCCAAGCAGTAGACATCTTCACCCGCGTACAGGGTAAATCCTACCTGCTGGAAGACATCCACTTCATCGCCCGATTCAGGCAGATTGGCAAACAGGCGTTGGATCCCCCGGCTGGCTGTCTCTACACAGGCGCCATCCAGCATTTGCGACCAGGCACCCGCCCGGTTCAGCTCGTCGCCCAACTCGGGCGCCAGGAACGTGACATCGGCCGCCGCTTGGTGTGGCCGGTAACGAACCTGGATCACCCCCTCGCCCTGGTGCAGATCGTACAGCACATAGGCCGGCTGGCCCATGGCCTGCTGCGTCAGCAAGGCCAGCCACGCCTCTCGCAAAGGAGACTGGGGCTGCGTCAAGCTCTGGCGAAGATCCAGAGAAACGCCTTTCCGTTGTAGACGATAGACCCGGAAGCTATCTCCGGGATGAAACGGACCGAACACGTTACTCTCCCATTGATTCTGGTTCCATTGTACTCGTTTTTGGCATGCTTGGCAAGCCCTATTGCGCTCTGGAAGCGCTCCCCAAAGAACAGCAGGGACCCTTATTTTTGACAGGCGAGCACCAAGCTTGCCACAACGGTCGATCCGTGGTATACTGGACCCGTAAGCAGCGTGACTTGTAGCACCCACACGCGGAAGAGCAGGCCCGGCAATCCCCGCCGTCCACCTGTCCTCCGGCATGGAGAAAGGAGTTCAATGATGACACGTCTCAAGTTGACAACTGCTTTTGTGGTGACCCTCAGCCTGCTGGCACTGACCCTGTTGGGGGTAGTCGTGGTGTCAGCCCAGCAGCCCACCGGCTCGATCAGCGGCGTGGTCTACTGCGACGCCAATCACAACTATGTGTACGAGCCCGGTGAAGAGGTAGCCGGGGTGACGGTGACCCTGTACGACGATGACACATGCGATTATGTTCCCGATACTCCGGCGCTGGCTACCCAGGACAGCGCCAGCGATGGAACCTACTCCTTCACGGGGTTAGAGGTTGGCGTAGATTTTCTCTCACCGGAGTGCTACTTTGTCGGAGTGGATGACGCTGCCCCCGAACTGGGAACCTGCAACTACATCGACTGGAATCCGCGGGACGTTCCTTTGTACGGTACGAACGTTGATGTGACCCAGGACTTGGGCTTTCAGCAAGTCTGGGAAAAGCTGGTCAATGGCCAGCCCTGGGTGCCGGGTTTGACAGTCACTGCAGAGACCTCGGACACTATTGAAGTCGTCGATACCGTCATATTGCCGTTCCGCGAGCCCTCGCAGGACGAACGACAGCAGCTCCCCGAGTGGTTTCTGGTCGAAAGCTGGAACCCGGACGAGCTCGCCCTGATCGACGTTGAGCTAGATTCTTTCACAAGTGTGATTTCCAGCAGCGGCCTGCTAACGTGGACCATACCCCTGTACCAGACCCCCGTACCGACGGCCACCATCACCAAAACATTCCACGTTGAACCCTGCACCTGGACATCGACCACAGTGCAGGAAGATCTGTACGAGTTCTGGATAGAAGTACCACCGCAGCAGATCGATGCCCGTCCGTTCGTCGTCCAAAAGACCCCACCCGTCCTGACCATTGACAGCACCTACAACCCGGAGGTAACGCCCGGCGAGCAAGCCTCCTTCAGCCTGGATTATGGCAACAGCGGCGGCTACGAAAACGACGTCATGATCCGCAACGATTTCCCAGCCGAGGCGCCCTTTGTCTCAGCCGTGCCGGCGCCCGACCGGGAGGACGCTGGAGGAGCATGGGTCGAGTGGGATGTCGGGGATCTGGGCAATGGCGATTCGGGCAGCATTGACGTCACGGTCGCCATCCAAGCCGGCCTGCCCCACTCCACGACCATGGTCATCACCGACGTGATCTACAACCACGTGGACGAGATAGCGGACTCGACCACCATCACGTTCCACGTCAACCAGCCGCCCCAGTCTCTGGGCAACTTTGTCTGGTACGATACCGACCAGGACGGCATCCAGGACGCGGGCGAGCCCGGGGTTGGGGGCATTGATGTGTCGCTCCACCCCCGGCAGTGCAGCGAGCAGCAGCTGGCCAGCGACGTGACCGACGCCAACGGCAACTATCTCTTTACCGACGTGCCGCCCGGCGTCTACTGCCTGCAGTTCTCCAGCATCCCCGCCGGTTGGTCCATCAGCCCCCAGAACCAGGGCGCGGATGACACCGTCGACAGCGACGCCGACCCGGTCACCGCCCAGATCACGGATATCACCCTGACCGACACCGATCTGACCCAGGATATGGGGCTGTTCACCAATGGCTCGATCGGCGACACCGTATGGTGTGATGCCAACGGCAATGGCGCCTACGATGCGGGCGAAGGGATCGCCGGCGTGTCGATCCGCCTGTACGATGATCCCGCCTGCAGCGCTGCGGCCGGCAGCTTGTTGGCTACCCAGGCGACGACGGGTGACGGCCAGTACCTCTTTGTTGGCCTGCCGGCCGGCCCGCTGGGTGATCCGCTGTGTTACTATGTGGCCGTCGATGCGGCGAATCTGGGCACTTGTGATCAGCCCATCACACCGCTATCGTATCCCGTCCCGCTCGACGCCGGCAACCCCGACAGTCCGGATAACGACTTTGGCTTCCAGGAGCCCACGGTGCCCCCACCAGTGGTCCCCGAAGCCTCGACGCTGATCCTGCTGGGCGGAGCGACGACGACCCTGGCCGGCTACATCGGCCTCCAGCTCCGCGCGCGGCGGCGCAAGCCAGACCACGAATAGACGCGGGAGCCGGAACAAGCCCGCACCAGCCAAGATAGAACAACCTCTCCAGGGTCATGACCCTGGAGAGGTTTCTATTTGCAGCGACTCTGCTAGGGTGGCTAGGCCCTGACCCCGACATGGACCGCCACCGTCCCCAACATCAAGCGGCGGTAGCGCACCTCGCGCCAGCCAGTCTGGCCCATCACCTCCACGATCTCATCCGGCGTAAGAAAAGCGGTCAGCGAATGGGGCAGATAGGTATAGGCCGAGCGCTGGCCCGTGACAAGCTCACCCACGATGGGCACAAAGCGGTAGAAATAGAGAGCGAACAGCTGCCGGAACAACGGCGTGCGTGGCTTGGCGATCTCCAGGCAGGCCACGCGCCCGCCCGGACGGGTCACACGAGCCATCTCGGCGAATGCGGCTGGGATATCGGTCACGTTGCGCAGCGCAAAGCCGGTTACGACAGCGTCAAAGGTGGCACTGGGAAAGGGCAAGCACAGCGCATCGCCCGCCGTCCACCCCGGCTGGACACCGGCCTTGGCCGCCTTTTCTTGGGCCAGCGCCAGCATCTGGGGCACAAAATCAAGGCCCGCCACCTGGGCGCGAGGCTGCTGTTCCAGCACCTCAAAGGCAAAGTCGCCCGTGCCCGTGGCGACGTCCAGCACCAGCGGCGGGGCATGACCAGTCACGTGGCTAGCAACAGATGAATCCTGATTGAGGGCCTGGGTGACCGCATAGCGGCGCCACGCCCGATCACGCCCGGCCGTCATCAAGCGATTCATCAAGTCGTACCGCCGGGCAATGCTGCCGAACAACTCCCGGACATAGACCGCCTTCTGCTCAGGTGGGGGCAACGGGTCGTTTGGTGCTGTCTGTGGATCAGTGGTCATTACTGTACCGGCCAAAGCCAGAGGCCTATCTCGG